>NZ_JFXG01000069.1:0-315 GCF_000588015.1 Acinetobacter sp. 1294243 | reverse complement strand
CCTAGCTCGTCTGCATTCAAGATACCGTCGCCATTTAAGTCTTCAGGAATCGTGATCGCACCGATCAGGTCTGCAGGCAAGGTATCTACAGTCACGGTGACATCTGCATCTGCAACATCAAGGTTACCTTGTGCATCCACTGCTTCTGCATGGATGGTCACAGGGCCTTCGCCTGTTACAGGAATCGCTGCGGTGATGAAGCCGTTTGCAAGGTCAGCTGCAGTCACGGTGTAGTTAGTACCGTTCACATTCACTACTGTGCCGTCGATTGCATCTGGTCCCAACGCCACTTGTGCATTGAAGGTACCGTCTGTG
>NZ_JFXG01000068.1:0-321 GCF_000588015.1 Acinetobacter sp. 1294243 | reverse complement strand
TACAGGAATCGCTGCGGTGATGAAGCCGTTTGCAAGGTCAGCTGCTGTCACGGTGTAGTTGGTACCGTTCACATTCACTACTGTGCCATCGATTGCATCAGGTCCCAACGCCACTTGTGCATTGAAGGTACCGTCTGTGCCTAGCTCGTCTGCATTCAAGATACCGTCGCCATTTAAGTCTTCAGGAATCGTGATCGCACCGATCAGGTCTGCAGGCAAGGTATCTACAGTCACGGTGACATCTGCATCTGCAACATCAAGGTTACCTTGTGCATCCACTGCTTCTGCATGGATGGTCACAGGGCCTTCGCCTGTTACAGA
>NZ_JFXG01000067.1:0-334 GCF_000588015.1 Acinetobacter sp. 1294243 | reverse complement strand
TTTCGCGTGTTTGTGCCGCTACTGGTTATGAGCATTGCAACCATGATGGGATGGTTTGAACCATCAAAAGGTTTTGAATGGTTAGCTCTGCCATCGGTGTGTTTAGCTTTAGGTGTGGCAACGGTGTGTGAAGTTGCAGCCTACTATATTCCGTGGGTCGATAATGCCTTAGACACAGTCGCGACTCCTGCGGCGATGATTGCGGGTACATTAGCGACAATGGCGGTGAGTAGCGGAGAAATGTCTCAGTTTGCCAGTTGGGCGGCAGCGATTATTGTGGGCGGTGGTACGGCAGGGGGGGGGGAAATGAGGACCGTTGCTGCACGCGGGGGTT
>NZ_JFXG01000066.1:0-511 GCF_000588015.1 Acinetobacter sp. 1294243 | reverse complement strand
CGGTTCCTGCAGCATTCTTAACGGTTACAACAGCATTCGCTTCGGTTACACCTGCAACCATTTTACCTGCAGCATCAATAGTTGCAGTTAAGCTTGAAGGTGCAGTAGTGTCTGGCGCAACAATTGTTTTTGGTGCTGTAGTATTACCCGCTTTATCTGATGCTGTAGCACTTAGGCTTTCGCCATTTAGATAAGCCTTATCTAAGGTAATTGAATATTTACCTGTAGCATCAGCTGTAGCTGTACCAACTACAGTTCCTGTAGCATTCTTAACTGTTACAACAGCATTCGCTTCAGTTATACCTGTAACCACTTTACCTGTTGTGTCGATAGTTATAGTCAGACTTGAAGGTGCAGTGGTGTCGGGTGCAACTATTGTTTTTGGTACTGTAGCATTACCCGCTTTATCTGATGCTGTTGCACTTAAGCTTTCTCCATTCAAGTAAGCTTTATCTAGGATAATCGAGTATTTACCTGTGGCATCAGCTGTAGCTGTACCGACTACGGTTCC
>NZ_JFXG01000065.1:0-558 GCF_000588015.1 Acinetobacter sp. 1294243 | reverse complement strand
ATCACACAGTGCTCTTAAGCCTTTTAAAAATTCGATGTCAGCAGGAATAACACCGCCTTCACCTTGGATTGGCTCAACAATCACGGCACAAGTTTGTTCATTAATGACCGCTTTTGCAGCTTCTAAATCATTAAAGGCAACATGGTTGATACCATTTGGAAGAGGTGCAAAGTCTTGTGAATATTTAGGTTGACCACCCGCCGAAACGGTAAATAAGGTACGGCCGTGGAAAGCATTGTTAAATGCCACAATGCCACTTTTACCTGCAACACCGCTGTCGAGTCCAACTTTACGCGCAAGTTTTAATGCTGCTTCATTTGCTTCTGCACCTGAGTTACAGAAGAATACCTTATCTGCAAATGTATTTTCGGTGAGTTGTTTAGCAAGGCGTAGAACGGGTTCATTTGTATAACCGTTACCGACGTGCCAAAGTTTTGTTGCTTGTTCTGTTAAAGCATTTACTGCCACTGGATGCGCATGACCTAATGCGTTTACTGCAATCCCGCCTGCAAAATCGATATATTCTTTATTTTCTTGATCCCAAATACGTGAACCTTC
>NZ_JFXG01000064.1:0-566 GCF_000588015.1 Acinetobacter sp. 1294243 | reverse complement strand
AACTTATTTAAGTAGCGTAACTTACATAACTTATGCATGCTATTTAGGTGACCTCAGTTATAGTATTTCGTGTCAGGAATTTGTCTACCTATCAGCGTCCGCGGAGCTGCAGGATTTCTGGCTTTGCTGTTCGCAACGAGGCCCAATTCTTAAGTTCCGTATAAGGCATAATCAATAACGACATCTCAACTGATAATTAGCGCAGTAACTTTAGCCAATCCCGCTGCAATTTCCTTGTCAGGAATCTGTCCACTTATTCCAACGATGATGCGGATTGCAGCATTGACTTAAATCACCAGTGCTCAGTGCTATAGTCATCATGTTGCTTTTATCACTTTAGCGCCTTAACTTATTTAAGTAGCGTAACTTAC
Organism: Acinetobacter sp. 1294243; assembly: GCF_000588015.1. Classification (NCBI taxonomy): domain Bacteria; kingdom Pseudomonadati; phylum Pseudomonadota; class Gammaproteobacteria; order Moraxellales; family Moraxellaceae; genus Acinetobacter; species Acinetobacter sp. 1294243. The sequence continues at coordinate 195 of NZ_JFXG01000064.1, read as the reverse complement.
ATAACTTATGCATGCTATTTAGGTGACCTCAGTTATAGTATTTCGTGTCAGGAATTTGTCTACCTATCAGCGTCCGCGGAGCTGCAGGATTTCTGGCTTTGCTGTTCGCAACGAGGCCCAATTCTTAAGTTCCGTATAAGGCATAATCAATAACGACATCTCAACTGATAATTAGCGCAGTAACTTTAGCCAATC
>NZ_JFXG01000063.1:0-580 GCF_000588015.1 Acinetobacter sp. 1294243 | reverse complement strand
CCCCTGCTTTCTCCCGTAGGACGTATGCGGTATTAGCATTCCTTTCGAAATGTTGTCCCCCACTAATAGGCAGATTCCTAAGCATTACTCACCCGTCCGCCGCTAAGATCAGTAGCAAGCTACCTCTCTCCGCTCGACTTGCATGTGTTAAGCCTGCCGCCAGCGTTCAATCTGAGCCATGATCAAACTCTTCAGTTAAAATCATTTTGTACCTTATTTAAAGACAAGGTACCAATTCTGGCTCATCAATTACTGACTTAAATTTCGCTCAAATAAACTTCGAGTAATTTAAACCAATCAATCAATGAAAATTATTTCGATTAATCAACCAGTAAAAATCCACACAAGTTGTTCTTCAATTCTCTTAATGATCTTCTTCCTGGTTCGTCACCAGCAAGCTAGGTCGGCTATATTACTCTTAATCTCTTAAAAGTCAACAGGTAATTTCGATATTTTTAAAACTTATCTCTCAAACCAACTTACCATCAAATTCATCACTTAAAGCAACCAATCTAATCTCAAGTAACTGTTTTTCAACAAGTTTCTATCTGCATCACCGCCGATGGATGTGCATTATAGA
>NZ_JFXG01000062.1:0-607 GCF_000588015.1 Acinetobacter sp. 1294243 | reverse complement strand
TCAGAGTCTGAGTCGCTGTCGCTGTCAGAGTCAGAGTCGCTATCAGAATCAGAGTCGCTGTCAGAGTCAGAATCGCTGTCGGAATCAGAATCGCTGTCGGAATCAGAGTCTGAGTCGCTGTCAGAGTCAGAATCGCTGTCGCTATCAGAATCAGAGTCGCTGTCAGAGTCAGAATCGCCGTCGCTATCAGAGTCTGAGTCACTGTCAGAATCGCTGTCAGAGTCAGAATCGCTGTCGCTGTCAGAGTCAGAATCGCTGTCGCTATCAGAGTCTGAGTCACTGTCAGAATCGCTGTCAGAATCAGAGTCGCTGTCAGAGTCTGAGTCGCTGTCGCTATCAGAGTCAGAATCCGAGTCACTGTCAGAGTCTGAGTCACTGTCAGAATCGCTGTCAGAGTCAGAATCGCTATCAGAATCAGAGTCGCTGTCAGAATCAGAATCGCTGTCAGAGTCAGAATCGCTGTCAGAGTCTGAGTCGCTGTCGGAATCAGAGTCACTGTCACTGTCAGAATCGCTGTCAGAGTCAGAGTCGCTATCAGAATCAGAGTCGCTGTCAGAGTCAGAATCGCTGTCGCTATCAGAGTCTGAGTCGCTGTCAGAGTCAGAAT
>NZ_JFXG01000061.1:0-692 GCF_000588015.1 Acinetobacter sp. 1294243 | reverse complement strand
CTGGGACTATGCAAATGCAAAACTTGCAGGTCAACCAGCTGGTGTAGAGAAATAATTTTATTTCTTTATGAAAAACCACCCCATTTGGGGTGGTTTTTTTATTTTTAATACAGCAAAAGCATATTAATCAAGCAAACGATTCATTTTCTTTAATATTCTTATTGACGCTTTTAGATTTCATCCATAAAATGCGCATCAGATTCTCCAATAGCTCAGTCGGTAGAGCGACGGACTGTTAATCCGCAGGTCCCTGGTTCGAGCCCAGGTTGGAGAGCCATCTACTAATCTCCCATAGCTCAGTCGGTAGAGCGACGGACTGTTAATCCGCAGGTCCCTGGTTCGAGCCCAGGTGGGAGAGCCAAGATTCTTAAAAACCCACTCATCATGAGTGGGTTTTTATTTGTATGATGCCTTCACATGTTCGAATCGAGTCACTTATTTTTTATTGTTTTAGGTTGCGTAAGCACCTGTATTTTTCTTCTTGTTTGTTTACGCCCTTATTTATTTCCAAAACAAAAATTCTTTGCTCGCCCTGTCATTACAAACTTTGAAACTCAAATGTTTATACGTTTAAAACAAAGTTTTCCAAATTATCATGTGTTAGCACAAGTGGCGTTTAGCGCATTAATTACCAGTAATGACTATAAAATTCGTAGTCAGTTCAATCGTAAAGTTACTGACTTTGTTGTGCT
>NZ_JFXG01000060.1:0-715 GCF_000588015.1 Acinetobacter sp. 1294243 | reverse complement strand
AGAATCGCTGTCAGAGTCAGAATCGCTATCAGAATCAGAGTCGCTGTCAGAATCAGAATCGCTGTCAGAGTCAGAATCGCTGTCAGAGTCTGAGTCGCTGTCGGAATCAGAGTCACTGTCACTGTCAGAATCGCTGTCAGAGTCAGAGTCGCTATCAGAATCAGAGTCGCTGTCAGAGTCAGAATCGCTGTCGCTATCAGAGTCTGAGTCGCTGTCAGAGTCAGAATCGCTGTCGCTATCAGAGTCTGAGTCGCTGTCAGAGTCGCTGTCAGAGTCAGAGTCGCTGTCAGAATCCGAGTCACTGTCAGAGTCAGAATCGCTGTCAGAATCCGAGTCACTGTCAGAGTCTGAGTCACTGTCAGAATCGCTGTCAGAGTCAGAGTCGCTATCAGAATCAGAGTCGCTGTCAGAGTCAGAATCGCTGTCGCTATCAGAGTCTGAGTCACTGTCGGAATCAGAGTCGCTGTCAGAGTCAGAATCAGAGTCGCTGTCAGAGTCAGAATCCGAGTCACTGTCAGAGTCTGAGTCACTGTCAGAATCGCTGTCAGAGTCAGAATCGCTATCAGAATCAGAGTCGCTGTCAGAATCAGAATCGCTGTCAGAATCAGAATCGCTGTCAGAGTCAGAATCGCTGTCGCTGTCGCTGTCAGAGTCTGAGTCACTGTCGGAATCAGAGTCGCTGTCGGAATCAGAGTCTGAGTCACTGTCAGAATCA
>NZ_JFXG01000059.1:0-736 GCF_000588015.1 Acinetobacter sp. 1294243 | reverse complement strand
CTGTAGTATTACCCGCTTTATCTGATGCTGTAGCACTTAGGCTTTCGCCATTTAGATAAGCCTTATCTAAGGTAATTGAATATTTACCTGTAGCATCAGCTGTAGCTGTACCAACTACAGTTCCTGTAGCATTCTTAACTGTTACAACAGCATTCGCTTCAGTTATACCTGTAACCACTTTACCTGTTGTGTCGATAGTTATAGTCAGACTTGAAGGTGCAGTGGTGTCGGGTGCAACTATTGTTTTTGGTACTGTAGCATTACCCGCTTTATCTGATGCTGTTGCACTTAAGCTTTCTCCATTCAAGTAAGCTTTATCTAGGATAATCGAGTATTTACCTGTGGCATCAGCTGTAGCTGTACCGACTACGGTTCCTGCAGCATTCTTAACGGTTACAACAGCATTCGCTTCGGTTACACCTGCAACCATTTTACCTGCAGCATCAATAGTTGCAGTTAAGCTTGAAGGTGCAGTAGTGTCTGGCGCAACAATTGTTTTTGGTGCTGTAGTATTACCCGCTTTATCTGATGCTGTAGCACTTAGGCTTTCGCCATTTAGATAAGCCTTATCTAAGGTAATTGAATATTTACCTGTAGCATCAGCTGTAGCTGTACCAACTACAGTTCCTGTAGCATTCTTAACTGTTACAACAGCATTCGCTTCAGTTATACCTGTAACCACTTTACCTGTTGTGTCGATAGTTATAGTCAGACTTGAAGGTGCAGTGGTGTCGGG
>NZ_JFXG01000058.1:0-762 GCF_000588015.1 Acinetobacter sp. 1294243 | reverse complement strand
TGCTGAAGAAAACTTGATTTATCGGGCAGCTCAAATACTAAAACCACATGCGAAAAAATTTTGTGGCTTGCACATCAAAATTGAAAAAAATATTCCAATGGGTGCAGGTCTAGGTGGCGGTTCATCTAATGCCGCCACAACGCTTATTGTGTTAAATCAATTATGGGAATGTGGCCTAAAGCAAGAACAACTTGCGGACTACGGTGTAAAGCTCGGTGCTGATGTTCCAATTTTTATTTATGGTAAAAATGCATGGGCTGAAGGCATCGGTGAACATTTATCATTCATAGACTTAGATCAAAAACAGTTCATTATTTTAAAACCTGATTGTTTTATCAGCACTCAATTGCTTTTTTCACAAAAAACATTGACAAGAGACTCTAAGACCACTAAATTTTGCGCCTATCAGTTAGAACCTTCTAATTTTGGAAATAACTTTGAGCCACTGGCTCGGCAGTTATACCCTGAAGTAGAAGAAGCAATGCAATATTTAGATCAATTTGGTCAAGCAAAGCTTACAGGTACAGGTGCTTGTGTTTTTATTGAAGTAACGAATGAAATGAATATTGATGAAATTCTTAAGTATTCACCATGTAAATCTTACTTGGTAAATAGTTTAAATGAATCTCCTCTTAATCATTTTAAGGTTACACGTTAGGGGCGTCGCCAAGTGGTAAGGCACCGGGTTTTGATCTCGGCATCCGTTGGTTCGAATCCAGCCGCCCCTGCCATCATATATATCATCGAATTTAGGGGCGTCGC
>NZ_JFXG01000057.1:0-820 GCF_000588015.1 Acinetobacter sp. 1294243 | reverse complement strand
AGCATTGGCATTAAACTGAGGAGAAACGACGAGTAAAAGCTCTCCATTTTCTAACTGTAGTGCACTTATATATAGTTTCACCCGACCAACCAAAATCCGTCGTTTACGACATTCAATTTGACCAACTTTAAGATGGCGAAATAAATCACTAATTTTATGATTCTTTCCTAAATGATTGGTGACAATGAAGTTTTTTTAACACGAATGCAGAAGTTGATGTCTTGTTCAATTAACCATGTAAACCACTGCTCACCGATAAACTCTCTGTCTGCGAACACATTCACAATACGGTCTTTACCAAAAATGGCTATAAAGCGTTGAATCAAAGCAATACGCTCTTTCGTATCTGAATTTCCACGTTTATTAAGCAATGTCCAAAGGATAGGTATCGCTATTCCACGATAAACGATTGCGAGCATCAGGATATTAATATTTCGTTTTCCCCATTTCCAATTGGTTCTATCTAAAGTCAGTTGCACTTGGTCGAATGAAAACATATTGAAAATCAACTGAGAAATTTGACGATAATCAAAATACTGACCTGCAAAGAAGCGCTGCATACGTCGATAAAATGATTGTGGTAAGCACTTGATGGGCAAGGCTTTAGATGCAGAAGAAAGATTACATGTTTGCTTTAAAATAATCACAAGCATGATGAGCGCAAAGCACTTTAAATGTGACTTGTTCCATTTTAGATATTTGTTTAAGATAAGATATAACTCATTGAGATGTGTCATAGTATTCGTCGTTAGAAAACAATTATTATGACATTATTTCAATGAGTTATCTATTTTTATCGTGTACAGAGGATATTTGTTTA
>NZ_JFXG01000056.1:0-893 GCF_000588015.1 Acinetobacter sp. 1294243 | reverse complement strand
GCCATTGATTGGGTCAATCTCTGGTGCAGTCGGAGCCAATGCATCTACAACTTCTGTTGCCGGTACTGATTCATTACCTGCCGCATCTGTCGCTGTTGCTGTGACAACATCGCCATCATTCAAGCCTGGGTTCGGTACTGTCCAGCTTCCATCTGTACCTGCAACAACTGTTGCTGTGGTGCCATCTGGATAAGTCACTGTCACTGTTGAACCTGGTTCTGCCGTACCCGTAATCGGATCCGTGCCATTGATTGGGTCAATCTCTGGTGCAGTCGGAGCCAATGCATCTACAACTTCCGTTGCCGGTACTGATTCATTACCTGCCGCATCTGTCGCTGTTGCTGTGACAACATCGCCATCATTCAAGCCTGGGTTCGGTACTGTCCAGCTTCCATCTGTACCTGCAACAACTGTTGCTGTGGTGCCATCTGGATAAGTCACTGTCACTGTTGAACCTGGTTCTGCCGTACCCGTAATCGGATCCGTGCCATTGATTGGGTCAATCTCTGGTGCAGTCGGAGCCAATGCATCTACAACTTCTGTTGCCGGTACTGATTCATTACCTGCTGCATCTGTCGCTGTTGCTGTTACAACATCGCCATCATTCAAGCCTGGGTTCGGTACTGTCCAGCTTCCATCTGTACCTGCAATAACTGTTGCTGTGGTGCCATCTGGGTAAGTCACTGTCACTGTTGAACCTGGTTCTGCCGTACCTGTAATCGGATCCGTGCCATTGATTGGATCAATCTCTGGTGCAGTCGGAGCCAATGCATCTACAACTTCTGTTGCCGGTACTGATTCATTACCTGCCGCATCTGTCGCTGTTGCTGTTACAACATCGCCATCATTCAAGCCTGGGTTCGGTACTGTCCAGCTTCCATCTGTACCTGCAA
>NZ_JFXG01000055.1:0-1148 GCF_000588015.1 Acinetobacter sp. 1294243 | reverse complement strand
ATCGTGTAGATTTTATCGCTTTAGCACCTTAACTTATTTAAGTGACGTAACCTACATAACTTATGTATCCTATTTAAGTGACGTAAGTTATAGCACTCTTTATCAGGAATCTGTCCACTTATTCCAACGATGATGCGGATTGCAGCATTGACTTAAATCACCAGTGCTCAGTGCTATAGTCATCATGTTGCTTTTATCACTTTAGCGCCTTAACTTATTTAAGTAGCGTAACTTACATAACTTATGCATGCTATTTAGGTGACCTCAGTTATAGTATTTCGTGTCAGGAATTTGTCTACCTATCAGCGTCCGCGGAGCTGCAGGATTTCTGGCTTTGCTGTTCGCAACGAGGCCCAATTCTTAAGTTCCGTATAAGGCATAATCAATAACGACATCTCAACTGATAATTAGCGCAGTAACTTTAGCCAATCCCGCTGCAATTTCCTTGTCAGGAATTTGTCCACTTATTCCAACGATGATGCGGATTGCAGCATTGACTTAGATCACCAGTGTTATGTGCTCATCGTGTAGATTTTATCGCTTTAGCACCTTAACTTATTTAAGTGACGTAACCTACATAACTTATGTATCCTATTTAAGTGACGTAAGTTATAGCACTCTTTGTCAGGAATCTGTCCACTTATTCCAACGATGATGCGGATTGCAGCATTGACTTAGATCACCAGTGTTATGTGCTCATCGTGTAGATTTTATCGCTTTAGCACCTTAACTTATTTAAGTGACGTAACCTACATAACTTATGTATCCTATTTAAGTGACGTAAGTTATAGCACTCTTTGTCAGGAATCTGTCCACTTATTCCAACGATGATGCGGATTGCAGCATTGACTTAGATCACCAGTGTTATGTGCTCATCGTGTAGATTTTATCGCTTTAGCACCTTAACTTATTTAAGTGACGTAACCTACATAACTTATGTATCCTATTTAAGTGACGTAAGTTATAGCACTCTTTATCAGGAATCTGTCCACTTATTCCAACGATGATGCGGATTGCAGCATTGACTTAAATCACCAGTGCTCAGTGCTATAGTCATCATGTTGCTTTTATCACTTTAGCGCCTTAACTTATTTAAGTAGCGTAACTTACATAACTTATGCATGCTATTTAGGTGACCTCAGTTATAG
>NZ_JFXG01000054.1:0-1341 GCF_000588015.1 Acinetobacter sp. 1294243 | reverse complement strand
GCGCAATACCTGCGCGTTTTAGAGAAATCGTAACAATACGATAGCCCTTCACTTTATGCGCATGCGTGTTGATATTGAACCACTGTTTGAATTTTGGATGTTCAGCAAATAAAGCTGTGAAGTCTTCATCTGTCAAATCTTGGTAAGCAAATGGAGTGAACTCTTCATCCAGTTTTTTCAAGATTTCTGGCTGAATCTTCAATGCTTCACGTGTATGTTCGAATTCAGCTTCAACTTTCTGTGCAAACACTTCAGGAGTTAATGCTTTAACTAGAATTTTGATACGTGCTTTATATTTGTTATCACGACGACCATGCAAGTTATAAACACGTAAAACCGCTTCTAAGTAAGCAATTAAATCTTCACGTGGTAAAAACTCACGAATCACGCTACCGATGATTGGGGTACGGCCTAAACCCCCACCAGCCATAATTTTATAGCCGATTTCACCTGCTTCATTACGCACGATATAAACACCAATATCGTGGAATGCAGTTGCCGCACGATCTTTTTCTTCAAGTGCAGAAACAGCAATTTTGAACTTACGTGGCAAGAATGCAAATTCTGGGTGGAATGTACTCCACTGACGAATCAACTCACATGTTGGACGTGGGTCTGCAATTTCACCAGCAACCACACCTGCATATTGGTCAGTTGTCGTGTTACGAATACAGTTACCACTGGTTTGAATGGCATGCATTTGTACAGTTGCAAGTTCAGCCAAAATGTCTGGCACATCTTCAAGTGCAGGCCAGTTTAACTGAATGTTTTGACGTGTAGATACATGTGCATAACCACGGTCATAAGCAGTTGAAACTTCAGCGACTTTACGTAATTGTTTAGAATTCATTAAGCCATACGGCACAGCAATACGCAGCATAGGCGCATAACGTTGCACATATAAACCATTTTGCAAACGTAATGGACGATATTCATCTTCAGAAAGTTTGCCAGCTAAATAGCGTTCTGTTTGATCACGGAACTGAGCAACTCGCTCATTAACAAGCTGCTGGTCGAAATCGGTATATAAATACATGGCGTATGGCTAGTAGATTCATTATTAAGGCGGATAGCATAGCGAGCTTTTATTCATCAATAAAATGCTTTTTTTGCATATTTAATAACGGTTTTATTGATAAGCTTTAATATAAATCGACATAAAAAAAGCCCGGATAAATCCAGGCCCTTTCTATAAAAGCTTTTTATTTGTTATCTGGTAAGGCATAAGCCACTAAATAGTCGCCCATTTTCGTACCAAATGAACCATGACCACCAGCCATGATCACAACATATTGCTTACCATTGATTTCATAAGTCATTGGTGTTGCTTGTCCACCTGCT
>NZ_JFXG01000053.1:0-1537 GCF_000588015.1 Acinetobacter sp. 1294243 | reverse complement strand
CTCTGACTCTGACAGTGATTCTGACAGCGATTCTGACTCTGACAGTGACTCGGATTCTGACAGCGATTCTGACTCTGACAGTGACTCGGATTCTGACAGCGATTCTGACTCTGACAGTGACTCGGATTCTGACAGCGACTCTGACTCTGACAGCGATTCTGACAGCGATTCTGACTCTGACAGTGACTCGGATTCTGACAGCGATTCTGACTCTGACAGTGACTCGGATTCTGACAGCGATTCTGACTCTGACAGCGACTCTGATTCTGACAGCGATTCTGATTCCGACAGCGACTCTGATTCCGACAGTGACTCAGACTCTGATAGCGACAGTGACTCAGACTCTGACAGCGACAGCGATTCTGACTCTGACAGCGATTCAGACTCTGACAGTGATTCTGACTCTGACAGTGATTCTGACTCTGACAGTGATTCTGACTCTGACAGCGACTCTGATTCTGACAGTGACTCAGACTCTGATTCCGACAGCGACTCTGATTCCGACAGTGACTCAGACTCTGATAGCGACAGTGACTCGGATTCTGACAGCGATTCTGACTCTGACAGTGACTCGGATTCTGACAGCGACTCTGATTCTGACAGTGACTCAGACTCTGATTCCGACAGCGACTCTGATTCCGACAGTGACTCAGACTCTGATAGCGACAGTGACTCGGATTCTGACAGCGATTCTGACTCTGACAGTGACTCGGATTCTGACAGCGACTCTGATTCTGACAGTGACTCAGACTCTGATTCCGACAGCGACTCTGATTCCGACAGTGACTCAGACTCTGACAGCGACAGCGACAGCGATTCTGACTCTGACAGCGATTCTGATTCTGACAGCGATTCTGATTCTGACAGCGACTCTGATTCTGATAGCGATTCTGACTCTGACAGCGATTCTGACAGTGACTCAGACTCTGACAGTGACTCGGATTCTGACTCTGACAGCGACTCTGATTCTGACTCTGACAGCGACTCTGATTCCGACAGTGACTCAGACTCTGATAGCGACAGCGATTCTGACTCTGACAGCGACTCTGATTCTGATAGCGACTCTGACTCTGACAGCGATTCTGACAGCGATTCTGACTCTGACAGCGACTCAGACTCTGACAGCGATTCTGACTCTGACAGCGATTCTGATTCTGACAGCGACTCTGATTCTGATAGCGATTCTGACTCTGACAGCGATTCTGACAGTGACTCAGACTCTGACAGTGACTCGGATTCTGACTCTGACAGCGACTCTGATTCCGACAGCGATTCTGACTCTGACAGCGACTCTGATAGCGATTCTGACAGTGACTCAGACTCTGACAGTGACTCGGATTCTGACAGCGATTCTGATTCTGACAGCGACTCTGATTCCGACAGCGATTCTGACTCTGACAGCGATTCTGACAGTGACTCAGACTCTGACAGTGACTCGGATTCTGACTCTGACAGCGACTCTGATTCCGACAGCGATTCTGACTCTGACAGCGACTCTGATAGCGATTCTGACAGTGACTCAGACTCTGACAGTGAC
>NZ_JFXG01000052.1:0-1547 GCF_000588015.1 Acinetobacter sp. 1294243 | reverse complement strand
TGCTGAAGAAAACTTGATTTATCGGGCAGCTCAAATACTAAAACCACATGCGAAAAAATTTTGTGGCTTGCACATCAAAATTGAAAAAAATATTCCAATGGGTGCAGGTCTAGGTGGCGGTTCATCTAATGCCGCCACAACGCTTATTGTGTTAAATCAATTATGGGAATGTGGCCTAAAGCAAGAACAACTTGCGGACTACGGTGTAAAGCTCGGTGCTGATGTTCCAATTTTTATTTATGGTAAAAATGCATGGGCTGAAGGCATCGGTGAACATTTATCATTCATAGACTTAGATCAAAAACAGTTCATTATTTTAAAACCTGATTGTTTTATCAGCACTCAATTGCTTTTTTCACAAAAAACATTGACAAGAGACTCTAAGACCACTAAATTTTGCGCCTATCAGTTAGAACCTTCTAATTTTGGAAATAACTTTGAGCCACTGGCTCGGCAGTTATACCCTGAAGTAGAAGAAGCAATGCAATATTTAGATCAATTTGGTCAAGCAAAGCTTACAGGTACAGGTGCTTGTGTTTTTATTGAAGTAACGAATGAAATGAATATTGATGAAATTCTTAAGTATTCACCATGTAAATCTTACTTGGTAAATAGTTTAAATGAATCTCCTCTTAATCATTTTAAGGTTACACGTTAGGGGCGTCGCCAAGTGGTAAGGCACCGGGTTTTGATCTCGGCATCCGTTGGTTCGAATCCAGCCGCCCCTGCCATCTATTTCATTACATACCAACCGCCAAGGGTGCTTCATGCCCAATCTTGTCGTTTTTAGTGGAAATGCTCATCCACAGTTCGCTCAAAAAGTCGTAAGTCACTTACATATCCCTCTAGGTGCTGCATCAGTCGGTCACTTTTCTGATGGAGAAATTTCAGTAGAAATTACTGAAAATGTTCGTGGTAAAGACGTATTTATCGTTCAGCCTACTTGTGCCCCTACCAATGATAACCTTATGGAAATCTTGGTTATGGCAGATGCTTTGCGTCGTGCAAGTGCTGGTCGTATTACCGCTGTTATCCCTTATTTTGGTTATGCTCGCCAAGACCGTCGTCCACGTTCTGCACGTGTGCCGATTACAGCTAAAGTTGTCGCAGACATGCTTACCACTGTTGGTATTGACCGTGTCGTGATGATCGACTTACATGCTGACCAAATTCAAGGTTTCTTCGATATTCCAGTCGACAACATCTACGGTACTCCTGCTTTGCTTGCTGACTTACGTCAACAACAACATGACAACCTTATGGTGGTTTCTCCTGACGTTGGTGGTGTAGTACGTGCTCGTGCTGTTGCCAAACAGATGGGTGACATCGATTTAGCAATTATTGATAAACGTCGTCAAAAAGCCAACGAGTCGCAAGTTATGCACTTAATTGGTGACGTAAAAGATCGTGATTGCGTTATCGTAGACGATATGGTCGATACTGCTGGTACATTGTGTAAAGCAGCTGATGCGCTTAAGCAATTTGGTGCACGTCGTGTAGTTGCATACGCAACTCACCCTGTACTATCAGGTAAGGCTATTGAAAAC
>NZ_JFXG01000051.1:0-1673 GCF_000588015.1 Acinetobacter sp. 1294243 | reverse complement strand
CTGACTCTGACAGTGACTCGGATTCTGACAGCGATTCTGACTCTGACAGTGACTCGGATTCTGACAGCGATTCTGACTCTGACAGTGACTCGGATTCTGACAGCGATTCTGACTCTGACAGTGACTCGGATTCTGACAGCGATTCTGACTCTGACAGTGACTCGGATTCTGACAGCGATTCTGACTCTGACAGTGACTCGGATTCTGACAGCGATTCTGACTCTGACAGTGACTCGGATTCTGACAGCGATTCTGACTCTGACAGTGACTCGGATTCTGACAGCGATTCTGACTCTGACAGTGACTCGGATTCTGACAGCGATTCTGACTCTGACAGTGACTCGGATTCTGACAGCGACTCTGATTCTGACAGTGACTCAGACTCTGATTCCGACAGCGACTCTGATTCCGACAGTGACTCAGACTCTGATAGCGACAGTGACTCAGACTCTGACTCTGACAGCGACTCTGATTCCGACAGTGACTCAGATTCCGACAGTGACTCAGATTCTGACTCAGACAGCGACTCTGATTCCGACAGCGATTCAGACTCTGACAGTGATTCTGACTCTGACAGCGACTCAGACTCTGACAGTGATTCTGACTCTGACAGCGACTCTGATTCTGACAGTGACTCAGACTCTGACAGTGATTCTGACTCTGACAGCGACTCTGATTCTGACAGTGACTCAGACTCTGATAGCGACAGCGATTCTGACTCTGACAGCGACTCTGATTCTGATAGCGACTCTGACTCTGACAGCGATTCTGACAGCGATTCTGACTCTGACAGTGACTCGGATTCTGACAGCGATTCTGATTCCGACAGCGACTCTGATTCCGACAGTGACTCAGACTCTGATAGCGACAGTGACTCAGACTCTGACAGCGACAGCGATTCTGACTCTGACAGCGACTCAGATTCCGACAGTGACTCAGATTCCGACAGTGACTCAGATTCTGACTCAGACAGCGACTCTGATTCCGACAGCGATTCAGACTCTGACAGCGACTCTGATTCTGACAGTGACTCAGACTCTGATTCCGACAGCGACTCTGATTCCGACAGTGACTCAGACTCTGACAGCGACAGCGACAGCGATTCTGACTCTGACAGCGATTCTGATTCTGACAGCGATTCTGATTCTGACAGCGACTCTGATTCTGATAGCGATTCTGACTCTGACAGCGATTCTGACAGTGACTCAGACTCAGACAGCGACTCTGATTCCGACAGCGATTCAGACTCTGACAGTGATTCTGACTCTGACAGCGACTCAGACTCTGACAGTGATTCTGACTCTGACAGCGACTCTGATTCTGACTCTGACAGCGACTCTGATTCTGACAGTGACTCAGACTCTGATTCCGACAGCGACTCTGATTCCGACAGTGACTCAGACTCTGACAGCGACAGCGACAGCGATTCTGACTCTGACAGCGATTCTGATTCTGACAGCGATTCTGATTCTGACAGCGACTCTGATTCTGATAGCGATTCTGACTCTGACAGCGATTCTGACAGTGACTCAGACTCTGACAGTGACTCGGATTCTGACTCTGACAGCGACTCTGATTCTGACTCTGACAGCGACTCTGATTCCGACAGTGACTCAGACTCTGATAGCGACAGCGATTCTGACTCTGACAGCGACTCTGATTCTGATAGCGAC
>NZ_JFXG01000050.1:0-1751 GCF_000588015.1 Acinetobacter sp. 1294243 | reverse complement strand
TAGTAACTGTCACTGTTGAACCTGGTTCTGCCGTACCCGTAATCGGATCCGTGCCATTGATTGGGTCAATCTCTGGTGCAGTCGGAGCCAATGCATCTACAACTTCTGTTGCCGGTACTGATTCATTACCTGCTGCATCTGTCGCTGTTGCTGTTACAACATCGCCATCATTCAAGCCTGGGTTCGGTACTGTCCAGCTTCCATCTGTACCTGCAACAACTGTTGCTGTGGTGCCATCTGGATAAGTCACTGTCACGGTTGAACCTGGTTCTGCCGTACCCGTAATCGGATCCGTGCCATTGATTGGATCAATCTCTGGTGCATCTGGCGCGGTTGTATCTGAATCGCTGTCAGAATCAGAGTCACTGTCGCTATCAGAGTCTGAGTCGCTGTCAGAGTCAGAGTCGCTGTCGCTATCAGAGTCGCTGTCGGAATCAGAGTCGCTGTCAGAGTCAGAATCGCTGTCAGAGTCAGAATCGCTGTCGGAATCAGAGTCGCTGTCGGAATCAGAATCGCTGTCAGAGTCAGAATCGCTGTCGGAATCAGAGTCGCTGTCAGAGTCAGAGTCGCTGTCGCTATCAGAGTCGCTGTCGGAATCAGAGTCGCTGTCAGAGTCAGAATCGCTGTCAGAGTCAGAATCGCTGTCAGAGTCAGAATCGCTGTCGGAATCAGAGTCGCTGTCGGAATCAGAATCGCTGTCAGAGTCAGAATCGCTGTCGGAATCAGAGTCTGAGTCGCTGTCGCTGTCAGAGTCAGAGTCGCTATCAGAATCAGAGTCGCTGTCAGAGTCAGAATCGCTGTCGGAATCAGAATCGCTGTCGGAATCAGAGTCTGAGTCGCTGTCAGAGTCAGAATCGCTGTCGCTATCAGAATCAGAGTCGCTGTCAGAGTCAGAATCGCCGTCGCTATCAGAGTCTGAGTCACTGTCAGAATCGCTGTCAGAGTCAGAATCGCTGTCGCTGTCAGAGTCAGAATCGCTGTCGCTATCAGAGTCTGAGTCACTGTCAGAATCGCTGTCAGAATCAGAGTCGCTGTCAGAGTCTGAGTCGCTGTCGCTATCAGAGTCTGAGTCACTGTCAGAGTCTGAGTCACTGTCAGAATCCGAGTCACTGTCAGAGTCTGAGTCACTGTCAGAATCCGAGTCACTGTCAGAGTCTGAGTCACTGTCAGAATCCGAGTCACTGTCAGAGTCTGAGTCACTGTCAGAATCCGAGTCACTGTCAGAGTCTGAGTCACTGTCAGAATCCGAGTCACTGTCAGAGTCTGAGTCACTGTCAGAATCCGAGTCACTGTCAGAGTCTGAGTCACTGTCAGAATCGCTATCAGAGTCGCTGTCAGAGTCAGAATCGCTGTCGGAATCAGAGTCGCTGTCAGAGTCAGAATCCGAGTCACTGTCAGAGTCTGAGTCACTGTCAGAATCGCTGTCAGAGTCAGAATCGCTATCAGAATCAGAGTCGCTGTCAGAATCAGAATCGCTGTCAGAGTCAGAATCGCTGTCAGAGTCTGAGTCGCTGTCGGAATCAGAGTCACTGTCACTGTCAGAATCGCTGTCAGAGTCAGAGTCGCTATCAGAATCAGAGTCGCTGTCAGAGTCAGAATCGCTGTCGCTATCAGAGTCTGAGTCGCTGTCAGAGTCAGAATCGCTGTCGCTATCAGAGTCTGAGTCGCTGTCAGAGTCGCTGTCAGAGTCTGAGTCGCTGTCGCTATCAGAGTCAGAATCCGAGTCACTGTCAGAATCGCTGTCAGAGTCA
>NZ_JFXG01000049.1:0-1840 GCF_000588015.1 Acinetobacter sp. 1294243 | reverse complement strand
AAGCCGATAAAATGGACTTAATTGTTCATTTTATCGGTATATCACTAAATATAATCTGCCAACAAACTAGAAAATAAATTTTAAGAAGCTCTGTAATATAAAAAATATCTAATTTTGGCTCTATTAGTGATCCTATTTTAGTTATGAAAATTATTAGCAGATGAAAAATATCTCTTTAACTCCATTTTAAAATTTTCCCATAGTTCCTCAGTCTCTAATTCTGAATAGTCTTCTAATGCCATCTCTAGTTGACCCTCGTATGAGTAAATTAAGAAACGCAATTCTTCTTTTTCTAAGTAAAGATTTATGGAAAAAATATTTTGAAAAAAGGAATATATCTGGTCTTTATGATTCACGGTATTTATATGCTTAAAAATATAATTTTCCAAAACTTTTGTTGTTACTTTATCTATCAAAGTTTCACTAAATTCACTTCTTTCAGTTAGTCTGAAGTATTGTAAAACTTGCTCAGTATTTGATAAAAAACAGATGTCTAAAGCTAGCTCATTTGTTGGATCATCTTCTAGAGCATGCATGGCCCAGTCCTGAATTTCTTCAGGTGTGATTAATTTTAGATCTAGCTCCAATTTTAATTGAAATTTATAACTATTAGACATTTATATAACCTAAATTTATTACATGATATTTAGAGGAACTAAGAGCAGCATCTTTCAATATACTTTCATATTTAAGAAAACTATATAAAATTTTCACTCCATTTTTTGTCTAATTCTTTTAAATCATTATATGCTTTTTCAAATTCGCTCAACGGAAAACTTAGGTGAGGAGTAGAAGGCGAGGTTTCCCAGACTACGGATGTCACAACATCGTGAATATGGTTAAATGCGTAACCAAAACGAGTCCATACGACTTGATCTGCTGAAACAACTTGTTCCACCATAACCACATTGCACACTAGATCTAAATCATCAGGGCAAATTAAAATTGGAACTACAGTTGAAATTGCTACATTTTCATAAGCTTCTGGTTTAAGAAGTTTCCAAGCATTACTTAATGCTAGCTCACTATCATAATCATATAACCAACCTTGCGCTGGAACTAAAGTTTCTGCGAGATCAGTAATATGTGTATTTTGGTGCACCCATATATTTAATGGAATATTATCAATTGCGAGAATAGGGAAAGGTTTTAAATTGCCATTTGCGTCTTTAATGCATCCCGCCATCGGGTGTTCAAATAAAAGAGTAGCTGAGATAGTATTCATATTTATAAGTTAATGTGAGTTAAGAAAATATAATATATTCTATTCAATAGATTAATGAATCTAATCTAATGAAAAACAAAAAATTATTTATCCATTTTCTAGTCAATATCACATTGACACCTAAAACCCCTCCGATTATCCTTTGCCTGCTGGCCTACATCGCCAGTCGGTTTTAGCAGACCGAGAGCGTATAGCGCATCAAAAAAGCAATTTTTTGGTGGCGAACTCGTTCGTCCCCCATTCGTAGCGGTAGGATGATCTGACCCCATAAAGTTGGACAGTTAGTTAAGCAGTTTTTAAAAACTGGTTTCTATATTGTACAGGGGATAAACCTTGTAGCTTCACCTTGATTCTCTCATGATTATAATAATGAATGTACTCTCGTATAGTTTTCTCTAACTCATCAGTTGATTGAAATTTTTCACCATGAAAGCACTCCGATTTTAATATTCCAAAGAAGCTTTCTATTACAGCATTATCTAAGCAATTTCCTTTACGAGACATACTTTGAATTAAACCATGTTGCTTTAATTGCTGTTGATAATGAGCCATTTGATATTGCCATCCTTGATCTGAATGGAGAATTGGTTTCTCATGTCGCTTAAGTTTAGCTAA
>NZ_JFXG01000048.1:0-1922 GCF_000588015.1 Acinetobacter sp. 1294243 | reverse complement strand
GTAAAGACAATTTGAATGTATTGAATTTTTACGAACAACTTGGCTATGACGAGGTAGAAGCCGTGTGTTTAGGAAAACGACTTATTCGTGATAGTTCTCATGATTAGAACCACGTTTCAGTTGAGCCATTTTTAAAAACTTAAGGCGATATTGGGGATAACCCTCTTTGCTTGTGGATAAAATGAGATTTATACACAGGTAAAGTCTTAATCTTGTTATTAAATAAACAGGCATGAAAAAAGCCCCATACATTATGAATGGGGCTTTTTCGAATATGGTGGCGAGACCCAGGATCGAACTGGGGACACACGGATTTTCAATCCGTTGCTCTACCTACTGAGCTATCACGCCGATGGCCTGTATTAAGCCGTATCTCAGAACAATAGTCAACAATTATCCTGAGTTTCTGATTTAAATGAGTATTTTTTATACTTAAAAAAAATCCCTGATGGGATCAGGGATTGAAAACACAAATAATGGTGGCGAGACCCAGGATCGAACTGGGGACACACGGATTTTCAATCCGTTGCTCTACCTACTGAGCTATCACGCCGAAGTGGGCGTATTAAACAATGTTTACAAGAAGACGTCAAGCAACTTCCGCGTTTTTTGTAACAAGTGATTATTTTTAAATCACAACTACAAAATAATAGAAATTTTTAGTGATGTAGTTTACCAATGTGAGCCAAACAGCGATGAATCGCGCCACAGCCTGGCTCAAAAGTTTTAACACCTTTTGACTCTTCTATGCGGCAAGCTTCTTCAACTAAGCGCTCAGCTACCCCACGACCACGGTTAGCAGGGTGCACAACAATATATTCAAGGACCTTGCTTTCGCCTTGTCCTGAAGACCAAATTGCACCTATAATTTTGGTGTTAAATTCGGCAGTGTATAGCGTGGTATACTGTTGTAAATCTTGTTCAAGTTGTTCAATCGCATCGTGCCCGTCACCAAACTCCGGACTTGTATCATACAGTCGCTCAAGCTGATCGCGGATCTCTGAATTATCTAGAGAACTATAAGCATGTACGGTAATAGGCATTGATTAACCCTCCTGAGCAAACTATGATGCTGTCACGAATTCGTCACAGCGAAATTGTCGTTAACATCCAATCATTTTTGACGTTTTTTGAGGAACGTGTCCATGACGCAACGTATCAGTGAAGTGGTTAGAAATACCAATGAAACCAAAATTCGAGTTCGTTTAAATCTCGACGGTACTGGTCAAGGCACACTAAACACTGGAGTTCCATTTTTAGACCATATGATTGATCAAATCAAGCGACATGGCTTATTTGATATCGATATTCATTGTGATGGAGACCTCGAGATTGATGATCACCACACCGTAGAAGACTGTGGTATCACGCTTGGACAAGCTTTTGCACAAGCTTTAGGCGATAAAAAAGGTTTAAAACGCTATGGTCATTTTTATGCACCATTAGACGAAGCTTTATCTCGCGTTGTTGTAGATTTATCTGGTCGTCCTGGTTTATTCATGGATATTCCATTTACTCGTGCGCGCATCGGTACCTTTGATGTCGATTTATTTTCTGAGTTTTTCCAAGGTTTCGTAAACCATGCGCTTATGACCTTACACATCGATAACTTAAAAGGTAAAAATAGCCACCATCAAATCGAAAGTGTGTTCAAAGCACTTGCTCGTGCTTTACGTATGGCATGTGAAGTTGATCCACGTGCAGAAAACACGATTGCATCGACAAAAGGTAGCCTCTAATGACACGTATCGCGTTACTTGATTATGGCATGGGCAATCTACACTCAGCTGCTAAAGCACTTGAGTATGTGGGTGCTACAGTCGATGTGACCAATGATCCAAAGTTAATTGCACAAGCCGACAAAATTGTTTTTCCAGGTGTGGGTGCAATGCGTGACTGTATGCAAGGTATGCGTGAAGCAG
>NZ_JFXG01000047.1:0-1947 GCF_000588015.1 Acinetobacter sp. 1294243 | reverse complement strand
TACAGGTACGACTGAAGCGAATGCTGTTGTAACAGTTAAGAATACTGCAGGAACCATAATCGGTACAGGTACTGCTGATGCCACAGGTAAATATTCAATTACCCTAGACAAAGCTTACTTAAATGGCGAAAGCTTAAATGCAACAGCGGCAGATAAAGCAGGTAATATCACAGTACCAAAAACAGTTAATGCTCCAGATACCACTGCACCTTCAAGCTTAACTGCAACGATTGATTCATCAGGTAAAGCGGTTACAGGTACGACTGAAGCAAATGCTGTTGTAACAGTTAAGAATGCTGCGGGAACCCTAATCGGTACAGCTACAGCTGATGCTACAGGTAAATACTCGATTACCCTAGATAAGGCTTATCTAAATGGTGAAACTTTAAGTGCAACGGCTGCGGACAAATCTGGTAATGCTACCGCACCAAAAACAGTTAATGCACCCGACACCACTGCACCTTCAAGTTTAACTACAACGATTGATTCATCAGGTAAAGTGGTTACAGGTGTAACTGAAGCCAATGCTGTTGTAACGATTAAAAATACTGCAGGAACCGTAGTTGGTACGGCTACCGCAGATGCCACAGGTAAATACTCGATTACCCTAGATAAAGCTTATTTAAATGGAGAAAGCTTAAGTGCTACAGCATCAGATCAATCTGGTAATGCTACCGCACCAAAAACAGTTAATGCACCCGACACCACGGCACCATCAAGTTTAACTGCAATTATAGATGCTGCAGGTAAAGTGGTTACAGGTACGACTGAAGTAGGTGCAAGAGTGACAGTAGAACAAATAACTGCTATTTATAAAGAAGTCACTGTTTTAGAAACCCAATCTGTTTTGAGTGAGACAGTACAGTCAAATTCTTTATCGAAAACATATTCTTTCGAAGTTACAGGCACAAATGCACATGTTTCTTTAAATTTGAGTTCTTCGACTAATTCACTTTCTGGTAGTTATAGTTCAACTCTTTCTAGTGCGAGTTTAAATACAAGTCTAAATGGTAGTATTTCCCAAGTTGGAGACGGCAATTACAGTATTGATTTAGCAAAAGGTTCGGTATTACCGCCTGGAACCTATACTTTGACAGTAAATTATTCTAGTTCAATGGTCCCCGTTATAAATGTAAATGTAACGCAAGAAGTGCCAAAAACTATTTTAGAAGTAGACCATTACGAAACAAAAGTTGTAGGCACAGCTAATGCAGATGAGGCAGGAAATTATTCTATTACTCTTGATAAAGCTTACTTAAATGGTGAAAGCTTAAGCGTAACGGCAGCAGATCAATCGGATAATAAAACTGAAGCGAAAGAGGTTATTGCACCAGATAGTACGCCACCAATTTTGCATCAACCAACTATTCAAGGTGGATGGGCTGAAGGGCAATCAGTACAAGGTACAACTGAAGCAAATACCACAATAATTGTTAAAAATACTGCAGGTGATGTAATCGGTTCGGCAATAGCTGATGCATCCGGGTATTACAATGTAATTTTGAATACAGTTTATGAAGATGGTGAATTATTAAAAGTAATTGCTGCGGATGCTAAAGGTAATGAAAGTTCAATTAATATAAATGCACCTGATACTACGGCACCTATATTGGCTAATTTGTTTAATTACGATGCTAGTACAGATAAAATTATTTTTAATGCGCCAAGTGATAGTTATGCTGTTGAGCAAAAAATTGATGGGGCTTGGGTTCACGTAAATATTGAGGAAAAATTCGATTGGTTAAATGTAGAATATAGGGTAACTGCTACAGATCAAGCTGGGAATAGTTCTCAACCACTAACCACTATAATTAATACTGTATCAGGAACTTACAAACCAACAGACCCTACATTTACTCAAATTATTAAAGGATCTACTGGAAATGATTATCTATATGGCGGGAACGGAGATGATACGTTAATTTCTAATACAGGTTCGGACTATCT
>NZ_JFXG01000046.1:0-2047 GCF_000588015.1 Acinetobacter sp. 1294243 | reverse complement strand
AATCACACTTGCTGATGGTGCTGAATTAAATGACACTGACTTAACAGAAATGGTGACTGTATTTAAAAAATGCTTACCTGCTTATGCGGTACCAGTGTTTTTACGTATACAGGCTAAAGTTGAAACCACAGGTACTTTTAAGTACCAAAAGAATAAATTGAAGGAAGATGCATTTAATCCAAGCAAAACTTCTGAACGTTTACTCGCTTTATTGCCTGGTGAAAGCAGTTACTGTGACATCACAACTGAAATTTTTGACAACATTCAGGCATATAAATACCGTTTTTAGTTCATTTTTTAGCTAAACAAGAGGAAATCGTGCTTTTTATAGGCAATCATGCAAATGTTTTTAAATTTCCTCTTGTGTTAGTTGAATAACTTGCTAAAATACGCGACATCAAAACGATACGGGTCGTTAGCTCAGTTGGTAGAGCAGCGGACTTTTAATCCGTTGGTCCCGCGTTCGAGTCGCGGACGACCCACCACTTATCTGTTTTGAACCTATTTGGGTCGTTAGCTCAGTTGGTAGAGCAGCGGACTTTTAATCCGTTGGTCCCGCGTTCGAGTCGCGGACGACCCACCAAATTCTAAAAAGCCTCTCAGTTCGAGAGGCTTTTTTTATTGTTAATGTATTTTAGTTTTATGACTAAAAGATGACGATGCACTTCTTATATAGAACATCCCTAGCCCATTCCATAAAGATTTCCAAACGTTTAGGAATATAACTCCGGTTCGGATATAAAATATTAAGTGGAAGCGATTGAGCAGTATAGGCGCTTAGTACTTCAACTAAAGTTCCCTGCTCGATTTTATCCTGAACATCGTAGTATGGAAGTTGAATAATTCCCAAACCTGCAATAGCCGCTGCAATATAGGCTTCCGTATTATTCACGCTTAAAGCACTATCCATCATCACAGCTCCATCTTGATATGAAAATACGCCCTGTTTTTCTCCTACGGCTCCCGCATAGTTAATGAGTTTGTGTTGAGATAGATCTTCTAATTGTTCAGGAATACCGTACTGTTCTAAATAGTCAGCACTTGCACAGTTCACCATAATCAAGTTACCAACGAACTTCGCAATTAAACTACTATTATCTAGCTGCCCCACCCGAACAACACAATCGATTCCTTTCTCGATTAAGTCAGTGATGTCATCAGAGCTATGAAGTTGTAAATGGATATCTGGATAGCGACTATAAAAATCGGGAAGTTCAGGAATAATCACTTGGTGTACGATTCGGCTGGGCATTGAAATTTTTAGCGTGCCACGGTAATGCTGCTTTTGTGCCTGTATAAGCTGTTCGAGCTGTTCATAATCAAATAATAGATTTTGACACTCAGGTAATATTCGTTGTCCATCTTGAGTGAGACTTACTTTACGCGTAGTACGATGAAATAAGCGTACTCCATAGTGAGTTTCTAACTGTTGAATAGCACTCGTTACTGTCGAGCGAGGTAAATCAAGCTGATTTGCCACTTCACTAAAGCTTTGTCGTTTAGCGACTTCTGTAAAAATAAAAAATTGCTGCAACCGATCCATTTAATTGTTCGTATTTTTTGAATAGTTAAACCAAACTAGCATAATTGATCAAAAATTACCGCCAATCTAGACTAAAAACACATTAAAACAAGTCATCATAGGAACAACCATCATGACAACTCATACTCTGAAAGATAAAGTTGTACTGATTACGGGCGGTGCAAAAAACTTAGGTGGACTGATTAGCCGCAGGTTTGCAGAACAAGGCGCAAAAATTGCAATTCACTACAATAGCGCTGAAACTCAAGCAGATGCAGAACAGACACTTGCAGATGTAACAGCATTCGGTGTAGATGCCGTTTTAATTCAGGCAGACCTAACGGATATTGATAATATCGAAAAGCTATTCTTAGACACTAAGCAGCATTTTGGCGGAATTGATATTGCCATTAATACAGTTGGAAAGGTTTTAAAGAAATCTTTTTTAGATACCACAGAACAAGAGTTTGATAGCATGAGCGATATCAACTCAAAAATTGCCTATTTCTTTATTCAATCGGCAGG
>NZ_JFXG01000045.1:0-2047 GCF_000588015.1 Acinetobacter sp. 1294243 | reverse complement strand
GAAGTTGAAAACATGGTGTGTGAATATGACAAGATCGCTGAAGCTGTGGTTTATGGCGTAGAAATTCCAAATACCAATGGTCGTGCAGGTATGGCAGCAATCACACTTGCTGATGGTGCTGAATTAAATGACACTGACTTAACAGAAATGGTGACTGTATTTAAAAAATGCTTACCTGCTTATGCGGTACCAGTGTTTTTACGTATACAGGCTAAAGTTGAAACCACAGGTACTTTTAAGTACCAAAAGAATAAATTGAAGGAAGATGCATTTAATCCAAGCAAAACTTCTGAACGTTTACTCGCTTTATTGCCTGGTGAAAGCAGTTACTGTGACATCACAACTGAAATTTTTGACAACATTCAGGCATATAAATACCGTTTTTAGTTCATTTTTTAGCTAAACAAGAGGAAATCGTGCTTTTTATAGGCAATCATGCAAATGTTTTTAAATTTCCTCTTGTGTTAGTTGAATAACTTGCTAAAATACGCGACATCAAAACGATACGGGTCGTTAGCTCAGTTGGTAGAGCAGCGGACTTTTAATCCGTTGGTCCCGCGTTCGAGTCGCGGACGACCCACCAAATTCTAAAAAGCCTCTCAGTTCGAGAGGCTTTTTTTATTGTTAATGTATTTTAGTTTTATGACTAAAAGATGACGATGCACTTCTTATATAGAACATCCCTAGCCCATTCCATAAAGATTTCCAAACGTTTAGGAATATAACTCCGGTTCGGATATAAAATATTAAGTGGAAGCGATTGAGCAGTATAGGCGCTTAGTACTTCAACTAAAGTTCCCTGCTCGATTTTATCCTGAACATCGTAGTATGGAAGTTGAATAATTCCCAAACCTGCAATAGCCGCTGCAATATAGGCTTCCGTATTATTCACGCTTAAAGCACTATCCATCATCACAGCTCCATCTTGATATGAAAATACGCCCTGTTTTTCTCCTACGGCTCCCGCATAGTTAATGAGTTTGTGTTGAGATAGATCTTCTAATTGTTCAGGAATACCGTACTGTTCTAAATAGTCAGCACTTGCACAGTTCACCATAATCAAGTTACCAACGAACTTCGCAATTAAACTACTATTATCTAGCTGCCCCACCCGAACAACACAATCGATTCCTTTCTCGATTAAGTCAGTGATGTCATCAGAGCTATGAAGTTGTAAATGGATATCTGGATAGCGACTATAAAAATCGGGAAGTTCAGGAATAATCACTTGGTGTACGATTCGGCTGGGCATTGAAATTTTTAGCGTGCCACGGTAATGCTGCTTTTGTGCCTGTATAAGCTGTTCGAGCTGTTCATAATCAAATAATAGATTTTGACACTCAGGTAATATTCGTTGTCCATCTTGAGTGAGACTTACTTTACGCGTAGTACGATGAAATAAGCGTACTCCATAGTGAGTTTCTAACTGTTGAATAGCACTCGTTACTGTCGAGCGAGGTAAATCAAGCTGATTTGCCACTTCACTAAAGCTTTGTCGTTTAGCGACTTCTGTAAAAATAAAAAATTGCTGCAACCGATCCATTTAATTGTTCGTATTTTTTGAATAGTTAAACCAAACTAGCATAATTGATCAAAAATTACCGCCAATCTAGACTAAAAACACATTAAAACAAGTCATCATAGGAACAACCATCATGACAACTCATACTCTGAAAGATAAAGTTGTACTGATTACGGGCGGTGCAAAAAACTTAGGTGGACTGATTAGCCGCAGGTTTGCAGAACAAGGCGCAAAAATTGCAATTCACTACAATAGCGCTGAAACTCAAGCAGATGCAGAACAGACACTTGCAGATGTAACAGCATTCGGTGTAGATGCCGTTTTAATTCAGGCAGACCTAACGGATATTGATAATATCGAAAAGCTATTCTTAGACACTAAGCAGCATTTTGGCGGAATTGATATTGCCATTAATACAGTTGGAAAGGTTTTAAAGAAATCTTTTTTAGATACCACAGAACAAGAGTTTGATAGCATGAGCGATATCAACTCAAAAATTGCCTATTTCTTTATTCAATCGGCAGG
>NZ_JFXG01000044.1:0-2047 GCF_000588015.1 Acinetobacter sp. 1294243 | reverse complement strand
CAGCATGCTTCGCATAAATATGATGAAGCAGATAATGCACATTCACATCAGCATTAAGCTGATGTGAACAGTTTTTTTAAATTTCCCATTCGTTATTGCAGTCACGGCATTTCCAGTGTTTTTGTGACTGCATAAATGCTTGCATAGACAATTTAAAATCAGGCAAATCACGCCAGAACATAAAACCAGCCCCTACAGTAACCACAAATGCAACTACTGTTGCGATTTGAAGAGAACTACCTGCACCATTGCCAAAAATCCACATAAAGATGCTAATGACTACTAACAGTAAAAGCACAAAAATTGCAGGAATCAAGATAACCAGACTTTTAGGAACGACAGGTTTTGCGCTGTTCACGCCTTGGCTCACAGGCATAATTTTAACACTTTGACATTTAGGGCAACGATATTGCATGAGAACTCCACATTTAGTTTGAATCTATTCTAACGGAAATGTGCAGAAAGAAAAAAATTTGTAAGATATCGATGAAATGCGTTGAGTTAGCAGAAAAATTACTTATGAATAAACAAAGAAATATAAAAAACAGATGATTTATCCGTACACATAAAAATTAAAATAATATTGTAGAGCATGCTAATCTACAGAAAAATGAAGTGTGATTAGCACAATAAATGAGCTTAAATACTCGAATAGGATGTGGGATAAATATAAAAAGGAGAGAGGGACTTGGGTCAACAAGATGACAATAAGTCGCAGCCTACAACGACAGCATCGGTTTTAGCTACCCCAGATACCGCTAAACCGTCATTATCTCGTCGATTACTGCATAAGACATTGCAACATGCCCAAGATGCAGTTGGGTTTGCTAGCGACACGACACGTAATATTGAAGAGGTTGCTGATGCTGCTTTGGACGCACTCGATCAAGTAACTACTCATACACGACGTGGAGTTGTCGGAATGACAAATCTGGCAGCAGGTACTGTAAGAGATATGGTGTCTGAAACCAGTGAAACAGCACGCCAAGTCGCGTTGATTATGGCGCGAACTTTTTTGGGCAAAAGTACCTTAACGTTGTACTTACCCGAAATGTTATTAAATAATCAAATTCGTAAGCGCATTGATCGCTCCGAAATTGATGATATTAAAATCAAGTGCGGCAATGACAGTTTCCAAGTCGAGATCGATGGGCATTATCATCGCTTCATGTATCGTTTGAGTTTAGATTTTAAAGTATTGGAATGTCGTATTGGGCAGGAAAAATTCTTACGCCTACGTCAAATGGATGAAAGTCTTGATGTTCAGATTCGACATGGCGGTACCTTGTCAAATTGGGCTGTGCGCCGTATTGGTCGAGTTGGTTTCGAAGTGGTAAATATGTTGCCTATTCCATCACTCATTAATCATTTGATTGGTGATATTCCCGGAATCCAACGCGATGGGCATCGCATGTGGTTTATTGACCTAGAGCAAGCAGGATTTATTGACTTTATTAACAACCGTTCATGGATGGTTGAAAAGCTTTTAAGTTTGACTGATTTTAGTATTTTACCAGGCTTGAATATTTTGAGAGAAAGTCGCGAGCTTGTGCAGCAGCTCGTAGATCAGTTTGAAATTAGAGGACTACGAGTGCAGTCAGGTCGCCTTGAAGTACAAGTAGGAATTGCGGGTTGATAGAGCATATGAAAAGCTAATCATTGATTTGCTTTTTATTTTTTTAGGCAAGAAAAAAGCCACTGACGTTATGCAGTGGCTTTTTAGAATTTGGCGTCCCTACGGGGATTCGAACCCCGGTTACCGCCGTGAAAGGGCGATGTCCTAGGCCTCTAGACGATAGGGACGTTTCAGAGGTGGGCGTATATTAGGTCGATTTAATAAAAGTGTCAAATAGTTTTCTGAAGAAATATTAAAAAAAACAGTCAAGCGATTAAAAATAACTCAAATTGTAGAAAATATATACATTTAGCCTTCATTTTTCTGAAAAGGCTCAATAATTGCCTTTATGACCGACGGATGTTGTAGATACCCTAAAATCTCATGAGGTTGGTTGGCGAAAGTATAAATTTTCTGATTAATAATGGCAGG
>NZ_JFXG01000043.1:0-2047 GCF_000588015.1 Acinetobacter sp. 1294243 | reverse complement strand
GTGATGGAAGATAACAATCATCAGTTTATTGATAATGCTGCAAAGCTTTTAGCACCAAATAGTGTTGTTATTGCTCACTCGTTAGGATGTTTATTTGCATTGAGTCTTGCACAGAAATATCCAAATAAAGTTGCACGTCTTATCCTTATATCGCCTTATTTCGTGCAGGCACAGGCCGCAAAAATATTTCAAATACAAACGATCTCTAATCTAATTTTCCGTTTTGTATCGAAAGATAAAATTGCTAAAAATCTGCATCCAGATGGACAAAAAAATCTATCTGTTGGTTATGCGATGGATTCATTACACCGGGTGTCGGTAGCCAAGCATATTAGTGAGTATATGCATCGTATTAGTTTGCCTCAGCAGAGAGTATCTCAAACAGCTTTGTTAAACGAGCTTGGCTCTAAAGTTGAAATCATTGTTGGAGAGAAGGATCCAATTGTTACTACAATAAGTCCTAATATTCCTGTACATATCATTGCTGGCGCAGGCCATAATCCGCACGTTACCCATGTAGAAGCGGTTTATGATTATCTCACACCAGTTCTAACCAAATATATCAGCACCACAGTACAGCTCAGTGATGTCTGATATTTCCAAAGTACAGGTTTATGTCTGCCCGGTTTCACGCGTGCCACAAAACCATCTCATATTGAGTCATTATCTCAGCTTTCTCAATGCGGCAGAAAAGTTGAGATATGATCAATATCATCCTCATGCTGCACGACTTTTCTTAATCTCTCGTGTCTTAACGAAGTCTGTTTTAGCAGATAAGTTGGGTATTTCACCCTATGAGGTCATCATTCAATTACAACCTAACGGCAAACCTTTTATACAAGGTAGTAAAGCTATTTATTTTAATCTTAGTCATTCAGCAGATGTTATTGTTCTTGCGATGACTGAAAAAGGAGAAATAGGAGTTGATGTTGAACGGCTGGACCGTGGGTTCGATTGGATGCGTGTCGATAGCGTCTTAGCGCCAAGTGAAATTGAATGGATTCAGGAAAATGAAAGGATTGATCCATCCAGTGTATATCAGCGTTTTTTTCAAATATGGACCTTAAAAGAATCCTATATTAAATGTACTGGCGAAGGAATGAGTCGTCATTTAAAGAAGCTCAACTTTCATGTGTTAGCTGAACATATAGATTTTCTCGATTCAACTCGTGATATTCAAAAGACAGAAGAATATTATTTCCAAAGCTATGTCTATGATCATAACTTTATCTTTTCAATCTGTTTACAGCAGCTTCTTGCCCAAGAAAGATTTGATCTGGATTGTTTTCAATTAGTGCCATGTATATCTACACATCGAATAACGCCAGTACCCTGCAAATATAACTAGATTAACTCGATACAATTACTTATTTAAAAATCTGAGTCTATTAATGAAATATTCGGCCTTGAGCTGAGCTATTCTCAGAATATACTGTGAATTGATAGAACGTAAAATCATCGACCAATAAAAAGAAAAAAGCCCCAGTCTTTCGACTAGGGCCTTTTAAATTTGGAGCGGGAAACGAGACTCGAACTCGCGACCCCAACCTTGGCAAGGTTATGCTCTACCAACTGAGCTATTCCCGCATATATAAGCAGTTTTTACTAAAACTTTCTCAAAAAAAACCAATTTGGAGCGGGAAACGAGACTCGAACTCGCGACCCCAACCTTGGCAAGGTTATGCTCTACCAACTGAGCTATTCCCGCGTGCCGCTTATAATACATTAAGCAAAACAAGGGTCAACAACTTTATGCAAATAATTATGCTGATTGCATAAAATAAAAACAGAAATGACCATTTAGCGGTATTTTTGTTGTTAAGTTGCCGAATAAATAGACATTTTGTTTGAAGTCAAAGCATACAAGAGCAACTTTTGTTTGTGTGTAGACAAGGTATACTAGGTTCAAATATACGAATAATCGTAAAAGGAAAAGCTATGAGCCTTGAACAACAGTTGATTGAACGGTTACAAACACTTGCACCTAGTCATTTGGAAGTGATCAATGAGTCTGCCGGGCACGGTGGTTATTTTCCAGGCAAGGAAT
>NZ_JFXG01000042.1:0-2718 GCF_000588015.1 Acinetobacter sp. 1294243 | reverse complement strand
TATCTACAGTCACGGTGATATCTGCATCTGCAACATCAAGGTTACCTTGTGCATCCACTGCTTCTGCATGGATGGTCACAGGGCCTTCGCCTGTTACAGGAATCGCTGCAGTGATGAAGCCGTTTGCAAGGTCAGCTGCTGTCACGGTGTAGTTGGTACCGTTGATATTCACCACTGTGCCATCGATTGCATCTGGTCCCAACGCCACTTGTGCATTGAAGGTGCCGTCTGTGCCAAGCTCGTCTGCATTCAAGATACCGTCGCCATTCAAGTCTTCAGGAATCGTGATCGCACCGATCAGGTCTGCAGGCAAGGTATCTACAGTCACGGTGATATCTGCATCTGCAACATCAAGATTACCTTGTGCATCCACTGCTTCTGCATGGATGGTCACAGGGCCTTCGCCTGTTACAGGAATCGCTGCAGTGATGAAGCCGTTTGCAAGGTCAGCTGCAGTCACGGTGTAGTTCACACCGTTGATATTCACTACCGTGCCGTCGATTGCATCTGGTCCCAACGCCACTTGTGCATTGAAGGTGCCGTCTGTGCCTAGCTCGTCTGCATTCAAGATACCGTCGCCATTCAAGTCTTCAGGAATCGTGATCGCACCGATCAGGTCTGCAGGCAAGGTATCTACAGTCACGGTGATATCTGCATCTGCAACATCAAGGTTACCTTGTGCATCCACTGCTTCTGCATGGATGGTCACAGGGCCTTCGCCTGTGACAGGAATCGCTGCGGTGATGAAGCCGTTTGCAAGGTCAGCTGCAGTCACGGTGTAGTTGGTACCGTTAACATTCACCACTGTGCCATCGATTGCATCAGGTCCCAACGCCACTTGTGCATTGAAGGTGCCGTCTGTGCCAAGCTCGTCTGCATTCAAGATACCGTCGCCATTTAAGTCTTCAGGAATCGTGATCGCACCGATCAGGTCTGCAGGCAAGGTATCTACAGTCACGGTGACGTCTGCATCTGCAACATCAAGGTTACCTTGTGCATCCACTGCTTCTGCATGGATGGTCACAGGGCCTTCGCCTGTTACAGGAATCGCTGCGGTGATGAAGCCGTTTGCAAGGTCAGCTGCTGTCACGGTGTAGTTAGTACCGTTCACATTCACTACTGTGCCGTCGATTGCATCTGGTCCCAACGCCACTTGTGCATTGAAGGTACCGTCTGTGCCTAGCTCGTCTGCATTCAAGATACCGTCGCCATTTAAGTCTTCAGGAATCGTGATCGCACCGATCAGGTCTGCAGGCAAGGTATCTACAGTCACGGTGATATCTGCATCTGCAACATCAAGGTTACCTTGTGCATCCACTGCTTCTGCATGGATGGTCACAGGGCCTTCGCCTGTTACAGGAATCGCTGCGGTGATGAAGCCGTTTGCAAGGTCAGCTGCTGTCACGGTGTAGTTGGTACCGTTCACATTCACTACTGTGCCGTCGATTGCATCTGGTCCCAACGCCACTTGTGCATTGAAGGTACCGTCTGTGCCTAGCTCGTCTGCATTCAAGATACCGTCGCCATTTAAGTCTTCAGGAATCGTGATCGCACCGATCAGGTCTGCAGGCAAGGTATCTACAGTCACGGTGACATCTGCATCTGCAACATCAAGGTTACCTTGTGCATCCACTGCTTCTGCATGGATGGTCACAGGGCCTTCGCCTGTTACAGGAATCGTATTGTCTGCAAGCGTCCAAGTACCATCACCGTTATTCACTGCCGGATAGTCAACGCCATCCACATTCACAACCACAGTTGCTGTTGGGTCATTAATTACCCCTGTTAAAGCAGGAGTTGTGTCATTAGTAGTTAAGTCATCTAAAGATACAACTGGAACGCTAGTATCAATCGTCACCACTGCTGTATCTGTACCTGCATTGCCTGCTGCATCTGTTGCAGTCACGGTAATGGTGTGTGGGCCATCAGTTAATGCAGGAAGTGTATTGTCTGCAAGCGTCCAGGTGCCGTCACCATTGTTCACTGCTGGATAGTCAACACCATCCACGTTCACAACCACAGTGGCTGTTGGATCGTTCACTGTACCAGTGAGTGCTGGTGTGCTGTCATTCGTCAACACATCATCAAGTGCAACCACCGGCGGTGTGATGTCGGCAGAGACTGTGCCTGTATCTGGCAATGAAGTATTGCCTGCAGGGTCAGTCGCTGTTGCAGTCACTGTATCGCCATCCACCAGATTGCCCGGGTTTGGTACTGACCAGCTGCCATCTGTGCCTGCCACGACTGTTGCAGTGGTGCCATCAGGATATGTCACAGTCACTGTAGAACCAGGTTCTGCTGTACCGCTCACTGGGTCAGTTGCATTGATTGGATCAAGTACAGGTGCATTTGGTGCGGTGGTATCAATTGTTACCACTGCTGTATCTGTACCTGCATTGCCTGCTGCATCTGTTGCAGTCACGGTAATGGTGTGTGGACCATCAGTTAATGCAGGAAGTGTATTGTCTGCAAGCGTCCAGGTGCCGTCACCATTGTTCACTGCTGGATAGTCAACACCATCCACGTTCACAACCACAGTGGCTGTCGGATCGTTCACTGTACCAGTGAGTGCTGGTGTGCTGTCATTCGTCAACACATCATCAAGTGCAACCACCGGCGGTGTGATGTCGGCAGAGACTGTGCCTGTATCTGGCAATGAAGTATTGCCTGCAGGGTCAGTCGCTGTTGCAGTCACTGTATCGCCATCCACCAGATTGC
>NZ_JFXG01000041.1:0-3252 GCF_000588015.1 Acinetobacter sp. 1294243 | reverse complement strand
CCACAAGGTAAACGTTCATTATTGCGTATTTATATCGATAAAGCGGTAAGTGAAGATGCTGAGCCTGTAATTAATGAAGATGGCGAAGTAGAACTAGGCCGTGGTATTGGTGTACAAGATTGTGTGCGTGTAACACAACAAGTTGGCGCAATGTTGGATGTTCATGATCCAATTTCAGGTGAGTATTCATTAGAAGTTTCTTCACCGGGTTGGGACCGTCCATTTTTTCAGCTAGAACAGTTACAAGGCTACATTGGACAACAAATTGCTTTGCGTTTAATTGCAGCAGTAGAAAACCGTCGTAAATTTCAAGCAAAACTTATCGCAGTAGACCTTGAAAATGAAGAAATTCAGGTTGAAGTTGATGGGAAGCATGTGCTTGTGATCGACAGCAACAATATCGATAAAGCAAACTTGATCTATCAAGATTAAATTTATTTAAATTTTATAAGAAATCGGTAGGTGACTTATGGGCCGCGAAATTCTTACCGTTGTTGAAACGGTTAGTAATGAAAAAGGTGTTAGTCGTGAAGCGATCTTCGAAGCTTTAGAACAAGCTCTAGTTGCTGCAACGAAGAAGAGATTTTACGAAGGTACGCATGCTGAAGAAGCTCAACTTCGTGTAGAAATTGATCGTAAAACTGGTGATTACCGTACGTTCCGTCAATGGACTGTTGTAGCGGATGAAGATCATGAAATGCCGGCTTGCCAAGATGCAATTTCTGACGTTGATCCAGCTAAATGGTCAATTGGTGACGTGCGTGAACTCGAAGTAGAATCTATTGAGTTTGGTCGTATTGCTGCACAAATTGCAAAACAAGTTATCGTACAAAAAATTCGTGAAGCTGAGCGTGCTTTAGTTGCTGATGCATACGAGTCTAAAGTTGGTGAGTTAATTTACGGTGAAGTGAAAAAACAAACCAAAGATGGCTTCATTATCGACTTAGGCGACAACGCAGAAGCTTATCTTGCACGCGAAGAGATGATTCCAAAAGAAATTCTTCGTCCAAAACAACGTGTAAACGCTATTTTATATAATGTTAACCGTGAAGGTCGTGGCGCTCAGTTGTTGTTATCACGCGCTAAGCCTGAAATGTTAATTGCTTTAATGAAAAAAGAAATTCCAGAAATTTCTGAAGAAATCATTGAAATTAAAGCAGCGGCACGTCAACCGGGCGTTCGTGCTAAAATTGCAGTGAAAACAAATGATCACCGTATTGACCCTGTAGGTGCATGTATTGGTATGCGTGGTACGCGTATTCAAGCTGTACAACAAGAGTTGAATGGTGAACGTATTGATGTAGTGGTCTGGTCTGATGATCCAGCTCAATACATTGCTAGCGCATTAGAACCAGCTGATGTTTCAGGCATCGTGCTTGATGAAGATGCAAGAAGTGCCGACATTATTTTTGCAACCAGTGATCAATTAGCTCGTGCGATTGGCTCTCAAGGTCAAAACGTTCGTTTAGCTTCTGATTTAACTGGCTACAAACTCGACATGATGCTTGAAGAAGAGTATCGTGCTCGTCAGCAAAATGAAGCTCAGCAATATCTTGATATGTTTGTATCACGTCTCGATATTGAAGAAGATTTAGCAATGGCATTGGTGGAAATGGGCTTCACTTCTTTAGAAGAGATTGCTTATGTTCCTGCTGAAACTTTTGACGAAATTGAGCTTGATGCTGAGTTGGTTGAGTTATTGCAAAGTCGTGCAAAAGAAGCAGCCCTTACTGATGCTTTGAAACAGCAAGAAAATATTCAAGAACCGAGCGCAGACCTTCTTACTATGGAAGGCATGACTTCTGAGATCGCTTACTCGCTTGCCGCTCGCGGTATTATTACTGTCGACGATTTGGCAGATCAGGCTACTGATGATATCTCTGATATTGAAGGACTTGGTCATGAAAAAGCAGGTCAATTGATCATGAAAGCTCGCGAATCATGGTTTAACTAGGAGATGAAATATGACGGACAAGTCGATTAAAGAGTTAGCTCTCAGTGTAGGACGTCCTGTTGAGAAGCTCCTAGAACAGGCTCGTGAAGCAGGGTTGCCTCAACGTACAGCAGACGACATTATTACCACTGAACAACAGGATACTTTGGTCAATCACTTGAAAAAAGTTCATGGTCAGGAAAGTGGTAACACAGGAAAAATTGCGTTGAAACGTAAAACAACCAGTACCGCTAAAGTTGCAAGTACTTCAGGCAAAGCAAAAACAATTAACGTAGAAGTACGTAAAAAACAGGTTTTTGCTAAACCAAACCCTGAACAAATTGCAGCTGAAGCTAAAGCACGTGCAGAAGCCGAAGCGAAAGCACGTGTAGAACAGCAAACGCGTGAAACTGCCGAGCAAAAAGCGCGTCTTCAAACAGAGCAAAAAGCTAAAGCAACTTTAGATGCGATGCGTGCTGCTCATCAACAAGATAGTGCTGCACAGACAGCTCCAAAAGCTGCTGTTGTAGTGAAAAAGCGTGGTGGTGGTACAGTTAAACCTGCACCAAAACCAGCGGAAACTCCAGAACAGAAACGAGCTCGTGAAGAGCAGTCAGCTCAGTTAAAAGCAACTGAAGAAGCTGCACGTCGTAAAGCAGCTGAAGAAGCTCAGCAACGTACACTTGAACAAATGCGCAAAATGGCGTCTAAGTATTCAAATGACGATGCTACTACGACAATTCGTGTTATTGATGATTCTCCACTTGCTTCAGGTCTAGTTGGCCAAGCTTATGAAGATTCATTTAAGCAAGAAGACCGTGAAATTAAACGCGGTGGCGCAACCACTAACCCACGTGCTGGGAAGAAAGGTGGTCGTCGTGGTCAAGAAGAGCAAAGCTTTGTTAACCATAACAAACGTGGTTTAAAATCAAGCCAAGCGAATAAGCATGGATTTGAAAAGCCAGTTAAAAAGCAAGTTTATGATGTAGAAATCGGTTCAAGCATTGTTGTTGCCGATCTTGCTCAAAAAATGGCGATTAAAGTACGTGAAGTTATCAAAACACTTATGAAAATGGGTGAATTGGTTAATCAAGATCAAGCTATTGATCAAGACACAGCGGCACTTGTTGTAGAAGAAATGGGCCACAACCCTGTTTTAGTTTCTGATACACAAGCGGAAGATAACTTGCTTGAAGCAGCTGAAGAAGCTCGTGGTGAGCAAACAACTCGTCCGCCAGTTGTTACCATTATGGGTCACGTTGACCATGGTAAAACATCATTGCTTGACCGTATCCGTCGTTCGAAAGTAGCGGCTGGGG
>NZ_JFXG01000040.1:0-3498 GCF_000588015.1 Acinetobacter sp. 1294243 | reverse complement strand
CTTGAAGTAATTACTGACATTATTGGCGGTGTAACTGGTGGCGTTGACGGTAACCCACTTGAAGTAATTACTGACATTATTGGCGGTGTAACTGGTGGTATCGGTGATGGAACCTCTCCAATCTCTCCAGTGATTGATGTTGTTCAAGGCGGTATTGATATCCTTCAGGGCGTAGAAAGCTTAAAAACTGAAATTATCAACACTGGCATTGATACAGTTGCAGATACAATTATCAGCATTCTTCCACAAGCAGAACATCCTGTTTCTGAACTTGCAGACCTCGGCACATTAACTTTCGAAACTTCTCGTGACACAGTAAATGGCACGCTTGAAGTCATTTCTGATCTAGTGGGTGGAGACATTCAAGGTGCTACTGAATCTGCTACCGGTATTCTCGATACGCTGATTACAAATGGCACAACTGCTACTGGCTTAGTAACAGAAATCATTGGTGGATTGACAGGAACTATTGGTGGGGTTACTGGTGGAGATAGCTCACTAGGCTTAGTCACTGATTTACTTGGCGGTTTAACTGGTAGCGTAGATGGTGATAGTCCTCTTGGCTTAGTGACCGACCTTCTAGGCGGCTTAACTGGTGGCGTTACTGGCGGTACAGACAACCCTATCGGCATCGTAACAGATATCGTGGGTAGCTTAACGGGCGGTGTGACTGGTGAAGGCGGATTAGATGTTATTTCTAATTTACTAGGTGGATTAACTGGTGGTAGCTTACTCGGTGGAGTAACGTCGACAGTATCAAGCGTAACTAATACAACGCATACTATCGTACCTACATCATTACTTACCGATAACTTCTTAGAAAACTCTTTCAATACTGTTTAATATAAGTCATTAAAATAAAGCCACTTATTACAAGTGGCTTTATTTATTAATATATCTTTAAATATTAATTCACTTCTTCCCATCTATAATATTTCTTATGCGCTAGCTCTAACATTGCATAATCATTAGGTGTATCACCATAAGCATAAATTGTAGAATACTGAGTTAAATCATATTTGTTTTTTATTCTATTTACTTTTTCTAAATAACCACAATCACCATTAATAAAATCACCTGTCAAAATACCATCACGTATTTCAAGTTGATTACATATAACTTCTAAATCTAAAGATTGGCACCAGCTTTCTAAATAAATACCTAATGATGCAGATACAACAACAATCCGATCACCTTGTTTTTTATGCCAAAGAATACGTTCCAAAGCATTTTGACGCACACAGGTAGGAAGGATATTTTTAGCAAACTCTTCCCCCATATATTTTAGGGAAGCCGCATCATAGCCCACGTATCCCACCTGACAGAGTTTAGTTCGAATAGTTTTATCGGTTACCCATCCAAGCTTATAACCCGCTATATAAGGTGCAAGTCGAATACCACCTAGTATTTGAGTTTTTTTATTTAAAGAAAATTTAAGGAATAGACTGAATGTATCGTTATGAGTGATCGTGCCATCAAAGTCAAATAAAGCTAAGTTCATTTATGATTATCTCTAATATAATTAAAAAGTTATAAATTTAGATTTTTTTAAAGTACTAAAAAACAGGCACAAAAAAACCGCTATAAAAGCGGTTAATTCTTCAAGTTGGTGCGCTCAGAGAGATTCGAACTCCCGACCCCTTAGTTCGTAGCCAAGTGCTCTATCCAGCTGAGCTATGAGCGCGTATTAAGTAAATGGCGGTGAGAGAGGGATTCGAACCCTCGATACCAGTAATAGGTATGCTTCCTTAGCAGGGAAGTGATTTCAGCCACTCATCCCCCTCCCCGGAACGAGCCGCCATAATACAAACTAAAACCCTATTGTTCAAGTCATCATAGTGAAATTTTCTTATTTTTTAGTTCAATGAATTATTTTTTAAGCAATTTTCTCATTATTTTCGTCTTTTTCGATCAAACGCTTGTTAAGATAGATATTATTTCTTCATCAAAATACTGTAGTGCATAACACATTATTGCAAACCTAAACGTGCAGTTCGGGTCTGCATGACTTATGCTAAACTTATCTGCCAAGCGTGAAACCAAACGACATGACAAAAAACTGGGCTGACCCCGAAGCGAAAGCTGAAGCTGAACGTTATGACAATCCTATTCCAAGCCGTACTCTTATTTTAGATACATTGGAACAATTGCAGACACCGCAATCTCATGCAGAACTTGTCGATCATTTTAATATTCATGACCAAAAAAGTATTGAAGCACTCAGTCATCGCTTAAGTGCTATGGTTCGTGATGGTCAAATCATGAAAGACGGGTTTAAATTTCAGTTGGTGGCAGATCAACCGACCTATGAAGCAACTGTTTATATCAATAGTAAAGGTTTAGGCACAGCGCATATTGATGGTCAAAGTGACCTTTTACTTCCTGAACGTGAATTACGTTTAGTCTTTAACGGTGACCGAGTTAGAGTGCGACAGACTTCAGTTGATCGTAAAGGCAAACCTTGGGGATTTATCACAGAAGTTTTACAACATCGTGTTAAACAATTAATTGGTAAATTGTCGGTTCACGATGGTGAATATTTTATTCAGCCCAACAATCCAAATCAGCACCAACCTATTCCTTTAGAAAAAGAACTGGTAACGCATGCTGAAGCAAATGTTGGCGATATGCTACGTGTCGCAATAGATAGTTATCCGACTCGTGAAGAATTTGCGACGGCGCATATTATTCAGTCTATGGCCGACAAAGCTGATACAGAAATTATTATTCCGCAGACTATTCTTGAGTTTGGCTTACCTTACGAATTTCCAGATGAAGTTATAAAAGAAGCTGAAAGCTTTAAAGAACCATCTGCTCAAGACCGTGAAGGCCGCATTGATTTACGAGATTTAGCATTAGTTACGATCGATGGTGAAGATGCTCGAGATTTTGATGATGCGGTTTATGCAGAAAAACGTCCAGGTGGCGGTTATCGTGTAGTGGTCGCAATTGCTGATGTTAGCCATTATGTACGCTTAGACTCAGCCCTCAATGAAGAAGCTGAGGAACGTGGTACTTCGGTATACTTCCCGCATTTCGTATTACCGATGCTACCAGAGGCATTGTCAAATGGCTTATGCTCTCTAAACCCTCATGTAGACCGTTTATGTATGGTCTGTGACTTGAAACTCTCTCGTACAGGCCGTGTAACTGGTTACGATTTTTATCCATCAGTGATGCATTCAAAAGCGCGTTTGACCTATACACAGGTAGCACAATAT
Source organism: Acinetobacter sp. 1294243 (assembly GCF_000588015.1). Lineage (NCBI taxonomy): Bacteria > Pseudomonadati > Pseudomonadota > Gammaproteobacteria > Moraxellales > Moraxellaceae > Acinetobacter > Acinetobacter sp. 1294243. The sequence goes on along the minus strand of NZ_JFXG01000040.1, from coordinate 277 downwards.
TTTGACGGCGCAACAGATGCAATTCCAAAAGACCGTGATGTTCATAAATCGTTAAATACGCTTTTCCAGCTTTATCAGATTTTGAAAAATTTACGTGCTGATCGTCATGCAATGGAATTTGAAACCATTGAAACTTACATGACTTTTGATGAGCTAGGCGGGATTAAAGAAATTTTGCCACGTACACGTAATGAAGCACATAAACTTATTGAAGAGTGCATGTTACTTGCTAACGTTGCTGCGGCTGAATATGCATTAGAACATGATGTTCCAATGT
>NZ_JFXG01000039.1:0-3597 GCF_000588015.1 Acinetobacter sp. 1294243 | reverse complement strand
ATTATTTTTACACGGTATTCCATTCGATAGCACATGTTGGCTCCCAATAATTAATAAAATCACCTATGATCAGGTCGCTATGATGGACCTACCTGGACTTGGGCGTTCAGGTAGTTACGAGGTGATGGAAGATAACAATCATCAGTTTATTGATAATGCTGCAAAGCTTTTAGCACCAAATAGTGTTGTTATTGCTCACTCGTTAGGATGTTTATTTGCATTGAGTCTTGCACAGAAATATCCAAATAAAGTTGCACGTCTTATCCTTATATCGCCTTATTTCGTGCAGGCACAGGCCGCAAAAATATTTCAAATACAAACGATCTCTAATCTAATTTTCCGTTTTGTATCGAAAGATAAAATTGCTAAAAATCTGCATCCAGATGGACAAAAAAATCTATCTGTTGGTTATGCGATGGATTCATTACACCGGGTGTCGGTAGCCAAGCATATTAGTGAGTATATGCATCGTATTAGTTTGCCTCAGCAGAGAGTATCTCAAACAGCTTTGTTAAACGAGCTTGGCTCTAAAGTTGAAATCATTGTTGGAGAGAAGGATCCAATTGTTACTACAATAAGTCCTAATATTCCTGTACATATCATTGCTGGCGCAGGCCATAATCCGCACGTTACCCATGTAGAAGCGGTTTATGATTATCTCACACCAGTTCTAACCAAATATATCAGCACCACAGTACAGCTCAGTGATGTCTGATATTTCCAAAGTACAGGTTTATGTCTGCCCGGTTTCACGCGTGCCACAAAACCATCTCATATTGAGTCATTATCTCAGCTTTCTCAATGCGGCAGAAAAGTTGAGATATGATCAATATCATCCTCATGCTGCACGACTTTTCTTAATCTCTCGTGTCTTAACGAAGTCTGTTTTAGCAGATAAGTTGGGTATTTCACCCTATGAGGTCATCATTCAATTACAACCTAACGGCAAACCTTTTATACAAGGTAGTAAAGCTATTTATTTTAATCTTAGTCATTCAGCAGATGTTATTGTTCTTGCGATGACTGAAAAAGGAGAAATAGGAGTTGATGTTGAACGGCTGGACCGTGGGTTCGATTGGATGCGTGTCGATAGCGTCTTAGCGCCAAGTGAAATTGAATGGATTCAGGAAAATGAAAGGATTGATCCATCCAGTGTATATCAGCGTTTTTTTCAAATATGGACCTTAAAAGAATCCTATATTAAATGTACTGGCGAAGGAATGAGTCGTCATTTAAAGAAGCTCAACTTTCATGTGTTAGCTGAACATATAGATTTTCTCGATTCAACTCGTGATATTCAAAAGACAGAAGAATATTATTTCCAAAGCTATGTCTATGATCATAACTTTATCTTTTCAATCTGTTTACAGCAGCTTCTTGCCCAAGAAAGATTTGATCTGGATTGTTTTCAATTAGTGCCATGTATATCTACACATCGAATAACGCCAGTACCCTGCAAATATAACTAGATTAACTCGATACAATTACTTATTTAAAAATCTGAGTCTATTAATGAAATATTCGGCCTTGAGCTGAGCTATTCTCAGAATATACTGTGAATTGATAGAACGTAAAATCATCGACCAATAAAAAGAAAAAAGCCCCAGTCTTTCGACTAGGGCCTTTTAAATTTGGAGCGGGAAACGAGACTCGAACTCGCGACCCCAACCTTGGCAAGGTTATGCTCTACCAACTGAGCTATTCCCGCGTGCCGCTTATAATACATTAAGCAAAACAAGGGTCAACAACTTTATGCAAATAATTATGCTGATTGCATAAAATAAAAACAGAAATGACCATTTAGCGGTATTTTTGTTGTTAAGTTGCCGAATAAATAGACATTTTGTTTGAAGTCAAAGCATACAAGAGCAACTTTTGTTTGTGTGTAGACAAGGTATACTAGGTTCAAATATACGAATAATCGTAAAAGGAAAAGCTATGAGCCTTGAACAACAGTTGATTGAACGGTTACAAACACTTGCACCTAGTCATTTGGAAGTGATCAATGAGTCTGCCGGGCACGGTGGTTATTTTCCAGGCAAGGAATCTCATTTTAAAGTGATTATAGTGAGCAACGAATTTAATGGATTGCGTTTAGTTCAACGTCATCAAAAAGTATACGCGTTAGCTTCTGATTTAATGAATCCAGGCCAAATTCATGCTTTAGCGATTCATGCTTATTTGCCAAGTGAGTGGCAAGGTCAAGCACCTGCTAGCCCAGAATGTGCACATGCACCTAAAAGCTAAGGGTTAATTTCATGGATGCACATTTACTCACTAAAATTATTCATATGACTGCGGTAGCTGCTGCACTTATGGTCTTTGTTTTACGCGCTTCAACTCTGTTTATAGGTGTTCAAGGTGAACAACCCAATCCAGCAGGGCGTAAAGTATTAGTTGCCTTACAACATTTGTCATTTACCGTGGTTTTCATTACGGGTGCAATTTTGTTAGTCATGAAAGACTTTCAAGTACAACCGTGGTTTTACGCTAAAATTATTCTATTTTTAGTGTTGTTATCTTCCTTGATGAAAGCCTTTAAAAAAGATGACACTCTTTTGTTGGCACAGCGCCGTGCAGGTTTAGTCATTAGTGCGATTGCATTTATTGCTATTATTATCTTAGTGATTGTGAAACCTGTTTTTGCTTAATTGTTCTACATTCTTTGCCTTTTTGATTAAGCTCTAGGTTAAACTGCGTACAGTAAAATAATATGCAGAGGGAAACATGTTAACTCGTGTGGTGTTTAACCAAAAAGGCGGTGTAGGGAAATCAAGTATTACTGTAAATTTGGCTGCAATTAGTGCCAAACATGGCTTAAGAACATTGGTGATCGATCTTGATCCTCAAGCCAATTCTAGTCAGTATCTTTTAGGTGACGAAGCAACCTATTCTGCTGAAAAATCAATTTTAGAGCCAAATATCGAAAATTTCTTTGATGATGTGTTGGGCAACAATCAACAAAAGGGTTTAATCGGTAACGCATTAGGTTCAATTTTAAAAGCTCCAAGAAATAAAGATCTCGACAGTTTTGTTCATTCAACTCCTTTTGCAAAATTAGATGTGCTTCCAGCAAGCCCTACACTTGGCGCGCTTGAACATGCGCTTGAAAGTAAACATAAAATTTATAAATTACGTGATTCGATCCAAAACTTAGTTGGGCGATATGACCGTATTTATATAGACACACCACCAGCATTTAACTTTTTTACTCTTTCTGCTCTGATTGCGGCAGATAAAGTACTTATTCCTTTCGACTGTGATGTTTTTTCAAAGCGTGCGTTACAAACATTGATTGAAAATGTTCTCGAAACGCAAGATGATCATAATGATCGCTTGGAAATTGAAGGAATTGTGGTGAATCAATTCCAATCCCAAGCAAAATTACCTCGGGAAGTGGTTCAGCAGTTAAAAGATGAAGGGTTGCCTGTACTCAATAGCATGTTACCGCCTTCGATTTTGATGAAAGAATCGCATCAGAAAAATTTACCTTTGGCCCATTTGGCACCCGAACATAAATTGACTCAAGCTTATGAGACATTGTTTGGTGAGATTGAGCCAAAACGATAAGAGAAAAATGATGAAAGGCTTATATAT
>NZ_JFXG01000038.1:0-3936 GCF_000588015.1 Acinetobacter sp. 1294243 | reverse complement strand
GTATGCAAGCTCCAACGCCTAACTGTTTCAGCTATCAGAATCGATATTGGATAGAAATCTATACTAAACAACCAGTTGGTTCAGAAAAATCTTCTGCATTATTTTTACACGGTATTCCATTCGATAGCACATGTTGGCTCCCAATAATTAATAAAATCACCTATGATCAGGTCGCTATGATGGACCTACCTGGACTTGGGCGTTCAGGTAGTTACGAGGTGATGGAAGATAACAATCATCAGTTTATTGATAATGCTGCAAAGCTTTTAGCACCAAATAGTGTTGTTATTGCTCACTCGTTAGGATGTTTATTTGCATTGAGTCTTGCACAGAAATATCCAAATAAAGTTGCACGTCTTATCCTTATATCGCCTTATTTCGTGCAGGCACAGGCCGCAAAAATATTTCAAATACAAACGATCTCTAATCTAATTTTCCGTTTTGTATCGAAAGATAAAATTGCTAAAAATCTGCATCCAGATGGACAAAAAAATCTATCTGTTGGTTATGCGATGGATTCATTACACCGGGTGTCGGTAGCCAAGCATATTAGTGAGTATATGCATCGTATTAGTTTGCCTCAGCAGAGAGTATCTCAAACAGCTTTGTTAAACGAGCTTGGCTCTAAAGTTGAAATCATTGTTGGAGAGAAGGATCCAATTGTTACTACAATAAGTCCTAATATTCCTGTACATATCATTGCTGGCGCAGGCCATAATCCGCACGTTACCCATGTAGAAGCGGTTTATGATTATCTCACACCAGTTCTAACCAAATATATCAGCACCACAGTACAGCTCAGTGATGTCTGATATTTCCAAAGTACAGGTTTATGTCTGCCCGGTTTCACGCGTGCCACAAAACCATCTCATATTGAGTCATTATCTCAGCTTTCTCAATGCGGCAGAAAAGTTGAGATATGATCAATATCATCCTCATGCTGCACGACTTTTCTTAATCTCTCGTGTCTTAACGAAGTCTGTTTTAGCAGATAAGTTGGGTATTTCACCCTATGAGGTCATCATTCAATTACAACCTAACGGCAAACCTTTTATACAAGGTAGTAAAGCTATTTATTTTAATCTTAGTCATTCAGCAGATGTTATTGTTCTTGCGATGACTGAAAAAGGAGAAATAGGAGTTGATGTTGAACGGCTGGACCGTGGGTTCGATTGGATGCGTGTCGATAGCGTCTTAGCGCCAAGTGAAATTGAATGGATTCAGGAAAATGAAAGGATTGATCCATCCAGTGTATATCAGCGTTTTTTTCAAATATGGACCTTAAAAGAATCCTATATTAAATGTACTGGCGAAGGAATGAGTCGTCATTTAAAGAAGCTCAACTTTCATGTGTTAGCTGAACATATAGATTTTCTCGATTCAACTCGTGATATTCAAAAGACAGAAGAATATTATTTCCAAAGCTATGTCTATGATCATAACTTTATCTTTTCAATCTGTTTACAGCAGCTTCTTGCCCAAGAAAGATTTGATCTGGATTGTTTTCAATTAGTGCCATGTATATCTACACATCGAATAACGCCAGTACCCTGCAAATATAACTAGATTAACTCGATACAATTACTTATTTAAAAATCTGAGTCTATTAATGAAATATTCGGCCTTGAGCTGAGCTATTCTCAGAATATACTGTGAATTGATAGAACGTAAAATCATCGACCAATAAAAAGAAAAAAGCCCCAGTCTTTCGACTAGGGCCTTTTAAATTTGGAGCGGGAAACGAGACTCGAACTCGCGACCCCAACCTTGGCAAGGTTATGCTCTACCAACTGAGCTATTCCCGCATATATAAGCAGTTTTTACTAAAACTTTCTCAAAAAAAACCAATTTGGAGCGGGAAACGAGACTCGAACTCGCGACCCCAACCTTGGCAAGGTTATGCTCTACCAACTGAGCTATTCCCGCATATATAAGCAGTTTTTACTAAAACTTTCTCAAAAAAAACCAATTTGGAGCGGGAAACGAGACTCGAACTCGCGACCCCAACCTTGGCAAGGTTATGCTCTACCAACTGAGCTATTCCCGCGTGCCGCTTATAATACATTAAGCAAAACAAGGGTCAACAACTTTATGCAAATAATTATGCTGATTGCATAAAATAAAAACAGAAATGACCATTTAGCGGTATTTTTGTTGTTAAGTTGCCGAATAAATAGACATTTTGTTTGAAGTCAAAGCATACAAGAGCAACTTTTGTTTGTGTGTAGACAAGGTATACTAGGTTCAAATATACGAATAATCGTAAAAGGAAAAGCTATGAGCCTTGAACAACAGTTGATTGAACGGTTACAAACACTTGCACCTAGTCATTTGGAAGTGATCAATGAGTCTGCCGGGCACGGTGGTTATTTTCCAGGCAAGGAATCTCATTTTAAAGTGATTATAGTGAGCAACGAATTTAATGGATTGCGTTTAGTTCAACGTCATCAAAAAGTATACGCGTTAGCTTCTGATTTAATGAATCCAGGCCAAATTCATGCTTTAGCGATTCATGCTTATTTGCCAAGTGAGTGGCAAGGTCAAGCACCTGCTAGCCCAGAATGTGCACATGCACCTAAAAGCTAAGGGTTAATTTCATGGATGCACATTTACTCACTAAAATTATTCATATGACTGCGGTAGCTGCTGCACTTATGGTCTTTGTTTTACGCGCTTCAACTCTGTTTATAGGTGTTCAAGGTGAACAACCCAATCCAGCAGGGCGTAAAGTATTAGTTGCCTTACAACATTTGTCATTTACCGTGGTTTTCATTACGGGTGCAATTTTGTTAGTCATGAAAGACTTTCAAGTACAACCGTGGTTTTACGCTAAAATTATTCTATTTTTAGTGTTGTTATCTTCCTTGATGAAAGCCTTTAAAAAAGATGACACTCTTTTGTTGGCACAGCGCCGTGCAGGTTTAGTCATTAGTGCGATTGCATTTATTGCTATTATTATCTTAGTGATTGTGAAACCTGTTTTTGCTTAATTGTTCTACATTCTTTGCCTTTTTGATTAAGCTCTAGGTTAAACTGCGTACAGTAAAATAATATGCAGAGGGAAACATGTTAACTCGTGTGGTGTTTAACCAAAAAGGCGGTGTAGGGAAATCAAGTATTACTGTAAATTTGGCTGCAATTAGTGCCAAACATGGCTTAAGAACATTGGTGATCGATCTTGATCCTCAAGCCAATTCTAGTCAGTATCTTTTAGGTGACGAAGCAACCTATTCTGCTGAAAAATCAATTTTAGAGCCAAATATCGAAAATTTCTTTGATGATGTGTTGGGCAACAATCAACAAAAGGGTTTAATCGGTAACGCATTAGGTTCAATTTTAAAAGCTCCAAGAAATAAAGATCTCGACAGTTTTGTTCATTCAACTCCTTTTGCAAAATTAGATGTGCTTCCAGCAAGCCCTACACTTGGCGCGCTTGAACATGCGCTTGAAAGTAAACATAAAATTTATAAATTACGTGATTCGATCCAAAACTTAGTTGGGCGATATGACCGTATTTATATAGACACACCACCAGCATTTAACTTTTTTACTCTTTCTGCTCTGATTGCGGCAGATAAAGTACTTATTCCTTTCGACTGTGATGTTTTTTCAAAGCGTGCGTTACAAACATTGATTGAAAATGTTCTCGAAACGCAAGATGATCATAATGATCGCTTGGAAATTGAAGGAATTGTGGTGAATCAATTCCAATCCCAAGCAAAATTACCTCGGGAAGTGGTTCAGCAGTTAAAAGATGAAGGGTTGCCTGTACTCAATAGCATGTTACCGCCTTCGATTTTGATGAAAGAATCGCATCAGAAAAATTTACCTTTGGCCCATTTGGCACCCGAACATAAATTGACTCAAGCTTATGAGACATTGTTTGGTGAGATTGAGCCAAAACGATAAGAGAAAAATGATGAAAGGCTTATATAT
>NZ_JFXG01000037.1:0-4498 GCF_000588015.1 Acinetobacter sp. 1294243 | reverse complement strand
TATTGCGTTTATTTTGTTGTTCTAGTTCTTCATGCTGCTGTTGAATATGGGCTAATACAGAACCCAAACGTTTATTTTCAACAATCTCTCGCTGGTTGAGCTGACTTAATTTATCGAAGATGCTGTAATTGATTTTTCTTCCCTGATATTCAATCGCGACTGTACTATTCGGGTATTCCAGAAACTCAAGATACTTGCCAATCAATCTTTGGTTTTCTTCCGTTTTTTCCAAGAGATATACGCACTTATCATAAGTGATCGTCAGGCTATTCGTGACTCTGCGGGGTTCACGCCAGGTAAAAAAATCATCTAATTCTTCGGCTGTTTCAGTGACAGTCCGGTGTAGATCCTTGGGATTAAAGGCCATCTTGGCAAACTTCTGATTGAACTGCTCAATGAAGCAGGGTAGCCAGGCATTGGCTTCGGCAATCGAACTGATGCCTTCCAGACGCATTTCTTTGATCAGACGGTCCTGAAGCGTTCTATTGGCTCGTTCTACACGGCCTTTGGCCTGTGGTGAATTAGCGAAGATAATATCGATATTCAGGGTGCTGAGTACGCGCCCAAACTGGGTAATCTTGGTGTCTTTCTTACTGCTTTGATTCACCCTGAAGACTGAATGTTTATCGCTGTAGAAGGCTAAAGGCTTACCATGCTGCTCAACATACAAACGTGTTGAAATCATATAGTCAAAGGTTGATTCTGACTTACAGAAGCGTAAATGCTGTAATTTGCCTGTGGCATCATCGATAAATACCAGCAGACAGCATTTAGGGGCTCGACCTTCAAACCAGTCATGGTGTGAGCCATCGATTTGGATCAGTTCACCATAACAGTCCCGGTTATAACGAGGCTGATACGGGCGTTTCAGACGCTTGGCACGAGGAGTCCATAAATCGGCTGCAATCATCCAGGAACGCAGTGTTTCCACTGAAATATCAAAGCCATGAACGGTGGTGAGCTTTTCATGCGCTAAAGTGGGTCCGAAACCATGCAGTTGATCAGAAACAATATTGAGGCACTTGAGTCTGAGCTCTTCAGGAAGCCTGGAATTGCTGATTTGACCACGACCGGCATGGGCTAATGCAGCTGGGCCTTGAGCTTTGTATTTTTGCAATAAACGCCTGATCTGACGCTCTGAAATATGAAGTAGCTGAGCAGCTTGGGACTGGGTTATGCGTTGATCACAGATTTCCTGCAAGACCGACAATCGTTTAAGTTCTTTATCCGACATAGACACCAACATATCAAACCGTCCGCTAAGGAAATTGCAAAAGTGCATATTCTAAAAGCGGACATTTTTACTTTGGAGAAACCGGACATTTCTATTTTGGGCTTACAAACGCATTTCGTATAAGGCGTATTATGTTAATTTTAGAAAAGCTTAAAATCTAATTTTCAGAATTATCCCACCAACTTTGAGCTAAATCAGGATTCTTAGGGACACCGATACCATCACGATACATAATGGAAAGACTTCGCATTGCTTGCTTACTACCTAACTTTGCAGCCTTTTCACGAAGTTCTAAAGCTTTATTAATATTAATTTCTATTCCGCTATCTGCACGAGTATATAGTTCAGCTAACTCAACCATTGATTCAGAATGACCATTTTCTGCGGCTTTTTGAAACCACTTAAAAGCTTTTTGAAAATGTTCTAACGAATCGTTCTTGTCATCTTCTTCCATTAATTTAGCATAAGTAACATATCCATCAGCTAACCAAAACATTGCTGCTACATTTCCATTTTCAGCTGATTTAATAGCCCACAGTTCAGCTTGATTTTCATCTGAATCAATACCATTACCATATAAATAAATCTCAGCTAATTCTAACTGGGCAACAGTATCTCCACTTTCAGCTTTCCTTAATAAATCATTAGAAAAAACAGGTTCTGCAAATGTTTCCATTGAAAGAAAAACTCCTAAAGCCATAAAAATATTTGTTAATTTATTCAATTTTTAACCTTAAAACTAAAGTGTTAGGTTTGTATATTTTTTATGCTACACCTAAAAGAAAACTCTAAAATTAGAGTAAATTTTTAGTCTATTTAACATAATGGACGTATACAAAACTATAGAAGGACTAAGATATTTCGTAATATTTTATCTAATATCTTGTCAGGCTTTTTTATTGCGTTGGAATCATCTATAACGTTAAGACTACCTTAAATATTAAAATGTATGATCCATATAGATTATCCAGTAATTATCCTATTTACAGCCTTGATGTATTGGCCAGTAACATTAATTGTTTTAGCTACTTTAATTGCTATTAGTTATTCCTATCGAGAACACTCAATTGCTAAATATTTGATGTTTTTTTTTATAGCTGTTTTGATCATTCTTTCAGGTGCAGCATTATACATAGCGCTCCTTCTTTGATTGAAATTAAGCCAAATTTATTGGCGAAAGATGACAACTGTGATCAAAAAAGCCGACATGTTTCTAAGTCGGCTTTTGGTTGTTTTTTAGGGTGGTCGAAATCCTTTAACTACATGAAAAAACAGTGGTTTTATAAAACGTATTTCCGATGATGCCCATTATGTTAATTTTAGTAAAAGTTAAGGATTTTTAAGAGTTTAATAAATGAATAGTGTTCATGAAATTATAGAAAAAATTCATAATGAATGGGAGATTGAGCCTAAGAAAGCTATTCATAGAGGTATGGAATGTCCCTTTCCTTTACATTGTTCATTGAATCTAAAAAGCAAAATTTACCCACAAATACCCCAAGTACTTTTACCAAAAGCATTAAAGGATTTTTATACAGTCTCTAATGGTGCAGATCTATTTAAAGATCAAGAATACGGACAATGGGGCTTAAAATTATATTCTATTGAGGAGGTAACTTTTGCTTCAAAAATTTATAAAAGTAATCGAAAGAATGATGCTCTTCAAAGTGACTTAATTATTGGAGAATTTTATGGAGATTCAGACTTATTGTTAGTTCGATGTGATCCTAATAGTGATGATTACGGCTCTATTTTGGTTGTCTTACCTGTAGATCAACGACAAGATTGGTATATTATTGCCAATACTTTTGAAGAGTTCATTAACAAATTTTATGAATCTCAGGGTGATAAATTCTGGGAACATTAAAGTATATGTCGGATATTAGCCCCATTTAACATAATGGGCGTTATCCGAAATGAACATGTAAGCCCAAAATAGAAATGTCCGGTTTCTCCAAAGTAAAAATGTCCGCTTTTAGAATATGCACTTTTGCAATTTCCTTAGCGGACGGTTTGATATGTTGGTGTCTATGTCGGATAAAGAACTTAAACGATTGTCGGTCTTGCAGGAAATCTGTGATCAACGCATAACCCAGTCCCAAGCTGCTCAGCTACTTCATATTTCAGAGCGTCAGATCAGGCGTTTATTGCAAAAATACAAAGCTCAAGGCCCAGCTGCATTAGCCCATGCCGGTCGTGGTCAAATCAGCAATTCCAGGCTTCCTGAAGAGCTCAGACTCAAGTGCCTCAATATTGTTTCTGATCAACTGCATGGTTTCGGACCCACTTTAGCGCATGAAAAGCTCACCACCGTTCATGGCTTTGATATTTCAGTGGAAACACTGCGTTCCTGGATGATTGCAGCCGATTTATGGACTCCTCGTGCCAAGCGTCTGAAACGCCCGTATCAGCCTCGTTATAACCGGGACTGTTATGGTGAACTGATCCAAATCGATGGCTCACACCATGACTGGTTTGAAGGTCGAGCCCCTAAATGCTGTCTGCTGGTATTTATCGATGATGCCACAGGCAAATTACAGCATTTACGCTTCTGTAAGTCAGAATCAACCTTTGACTATATGATTTCAACACGTTTGTATGTTGAGCAGCATGGTAAGCCTTTAGCCTTCTACAGCGATAAACATTCAGTCTTCAGGGTGAATCAAAGCAGTAAGAAAGACACCAAGATTACCCAGTTTGGGCGCGTACTCAGCACCCTGAATATCGATATTATCTTCGCTAATTCACCACAGGCCAAAGGCCGTGTAGAACGAGCCAATAGAACGCTTCAGGACCGTCTGATCAAAGAAATGCGTCTGGAAGGCATCAGTTCGATTGCCGAAGCCAATGCCTGGCTACCCTGCTTCATTGAGCAGTTCAATCAGAAGTTTGCCAAGATGGCCTTTAATCCCAAGGATCTACACCGGACTGTCACTGAAACAGCCGAAGAATTAGATGATTTTTTTACCTGGCGTGAACCCCGCAGAGTCACGAATAGCCTGACGATCACTTATGATAAGTGCGTATATCTCTTGGAAAAAACGGAAGAAAACCAAAGATTGATTGGCAAGTATCTTGAGTTTCTGGAATACCCGAATAGTACAGTCGCGATTGAATATCAGGGAAGAAAAATCAATTACAGCATCTTCGATAAATTAAGTCAGCTCAACCAGCGAGAGATTGTTGAAAATAAACGTTTGGGTTCTGTATTAGCCCATATTCAACAGCAGCATGAAGAACTAGAACAACAAAATAAACGCAATA
>NZ_JFXG01000036.1:0-9116 GCF_000588015.1 Acinetobacter sp. 1294243 | reverse complement strand
AGTTCTTCCTTGACGATGATTCGGACTGTTTTCTCATCCAGTTTTTCAGCTTCAACAGTAGCCCCACTCACATGATTAATGACTTCAATTTTAAAATTGATTGTCGGTGAAATAGGCTCAATTGAAGGCATAAACTCAGCTTGAGGGCGCGGAGATTGACCTGAGGTAAAGTCCTGCACATCTTCAAGATTTGTTCGATCCTGAACTAAACCATTTGAAGAGAAGTAAACTTTTCCGTCATGAAATAAATCAGAACGAGTGGGAGCAGTCGGTTTTGAAACAGTTCCTCCAGTAAATCCACCGTTCGCAAAGCCTTTAGTAATAATCTGATTTTCTCGGATAGGTTGATTAAAAATATTCGAAATCGTTTGATTATCATTAAATGCTTTTGAACTAAGGAAAGAACGATTAAAGACTTTTTCTACTGAAGTATTGTTTGTAGCGTGGTTATTAATAAATGCTTCAGGGCTTGAACTCTTACGCATGTTTTCAACTAACCCAACACCACCCCAACGGCGAATATCTTCTTGCGACCAAACAACCTCACCTTTATGGACAATACCCGCAGCTTCATACTTACCACCAGATCCAGTGTAACCACCGTCCGCAAAACCTTGATCTTTGATTGCCCGGATGTTTGCAATAATGCTGGCTCCTTGTGCAACGGCTCCAGCAATTAAAGGCAAGTTATAAGGGAAACCAACTTTTGAAGCTGCTGCGATATTTTGCTGAATGGCAATACCTGCAGCTGCAATTGCATAAGCTTTATCTGCCGCAAACATGAGCTTGTATGCTTTAGATTGCTCACCAAACATTGAACCAAACATCGATGTGACTGAACCCATCATTTGCCCACCAAGAGCAATCTGAGCGTTTAATCTATCTTGTTGATACTTGTCTTCAACATCTTTAACGTTCTGAGCATAATCACTGTAAATTTGATTTCGTTGCTCATGAGCAGCTTGAATGATTGCAGTTTTCTGGTTTTCGAAGTCCTGTTGCTGAATTAATCCAGCTTCCATTTGTGCATTCAGACTATCTAAACCATTTTGTTCATTAAGATCTGTGGCAGCATATTGACTATCCGCAAGATCATTTGCAGCACCCAAACGGCTAAACCGTTCCTGATCCTGCCTAAAGAACTCACTGGAACCATTCATATCAGCCTGGATACCACCCCAGTTTTGAACAGCATTATTGACTTTGTCGTGTGTCTCTTTGTCCTGTGTGGCTTTAGACAATGCGATTAGCTTTTGCCGCTCTTCAATTGAAAGTTTTGAGTTCTTAAGGATTTCTTTCCTTTCAAGTCTATATCGCTCCTGCATGGCTTGAGTTTCGGAAAGCAGAGATAAACGTGCTTGAAATAAGCGTTGTTCTTGGGCCAACTTCATAAGCGCGCTTTCTTGCTGATATTGCTGTTCCAGCAATTCCACTGCCTGTTTCTTTTCAGACTTACTTAATTCAATGTCATGAGATGCATTGAACTTTTTGCGATCAAAACTTTCTTTAAGTAAATCAGCCTCGGTTTTCTGGAATTCCTTGTAATCCTCAAGTTTCGTTCTCAGAGCTTGTTTAGCGATAGCGATATCATTATCGGCACGGCGATTTATTTCCGCCTTGATTTCTGCTGTTCGTTCCGCGCTAAAATTAGCTTTATCAACATCTTCCAATCTTGCCTTTCTATTATTGTTAATTCGTCCAACTTCAGTGGCTACTTCATTTTCAAGTGATCGTTGTAAGTCTTGCTGACGATCAAGTTGCGATTGAATATCACCCGAAGCTTTATCACTGCCTTTGCTAGCTCCGCTCTTAACCTTGTTTTGCATACTTGGTGACTGGTGAAGAAGTTTTAGTGATACACCATCCTCAAAGATCACCTCGCTGACATAGCCACCACCTTTGCTGTCATACCATGTCTTAATATCTTTCACGGCGACATTGGTCGTGATTGGTGTGCCTTCGGGCATCGAAAAATCAATACCCTTATGAAATGAAGAAGCCCCTTTAGTAGGGGCTTGTCTTGGACCATAATTTGAACTGATCTTATACGAAGATAATGGTTTTCCACCTGCTTGTAATCGAGCCAGGTGTTCATTAGAAACTTTCTGGCCAGACATCGAGCCGCCATATCGAACGTCAAGATGAGGTCCAGTACCAATACCAGATTGACCGGAAATACCGACTAGACGCTTAGAAAGTTTTTGCTGTTTAGATAATTCATTAGTACTTTCCTTTAATGCTTTATTTTTAGCATCAATTACCTTCTTGTTTTGCTCCTCTATGGATAAAGTCTCCAAACCTATCTGATATAACTCATTAGAAACTTTTACTCCACTTTTTCGCGCCCAACTTGCAGTTTCTACCATTTGCTTCACTTGTTCAGGTGAGTAACCTTTAGCAAGTAAACCTTTAGTAACTAATGCTTCAAATTTTCGATCTGCCAGTGAATCGGCATATTGCTTTTGTGCATTTTTAGCTGCTAATGCGGCCTTTTCATTCTCAGTTAAGGACTTAGTGTTTTTATCAACGCCAACAATGGCATTTTCAGCCTTATTACCTGCAAGCGTTACTTCTATACCAAATAAGTTATACGTTTGCTTGGTCTTGGCTGCAGTTTCTGCCGCTTCATCATAGGCATTCACTTGTTTGAGCAGTGCATCCATTAAATCAGAAGGAATCTTCTGATTCTTTAATTGCTCAATTGCTTCAGTATAGGAAATGGTACCAAGACGTGCTTTATTCGAAATTTCAGCTACTTTAGCATTACCTACTGCATAGTTCTGGATATTGATTAATGCTGAACCGACTGCTAATTCTTGTTTTTCCAATGCTTTGTTTTGATCATTTATTGTCGCTGCTAAATCACCTAATTTTTCCTTACGTTGTTCATCATTTAGAGCCTTGAT
Organism: Acinetobacter sp. 1294243; assembly: GCF_000588015.1. NCBI lineage: Bacteria > Pseudomonadati > Pseudomonadota > Gammaproteobacteria > Moraxellales > Moraxellaceae > Acinetobacter > Acinetobacter sp. 1294243. The sequence goes on along the minus strand of NZ_JFXG01000036.1, from coordinate 6,210 downwards.
TTCTTCCTTAGTTAATTTTGCCGCTTCAGCCTGCTCTTTTAACTTTGCTGTTGCTTCTGCAGATTTACTTGAGAAATACATATAAGTAGCAGCCAAAGCTGTTACTCCTAATGTGATTGCTCCGATTGGGCCACCAATTAAGCCCCACGCTCCTCTAACTAAACTTGCCATTGAAACACTTTTCCCCTGAGCTGCTGTGACCGCTTTCGTTGCTTTCTCTACATTATTGGCTGCAAGTACATATCTGGCGCTAGCAGCACTTGCTCCAAATTTAGCTTGTGTTTCGGCATTTGTTGCTCTTACATTCGCTAAATGTGCCTCAGCTTCAGCCAAGGCAGCTTTTGCACTTTCTATCGATTTTTGCTTTTGCAATTGGGTAGCTGCATTGTTAGCAACTAATGATCCTAATTTGGTATTTAAAGCTGTCACTTGTGTTGCAATCGCTTTAGTGAGCAATGCTGTACCACCCAAGATCGCAACATAAGAAATTGATTCTAAATTTTCAGCTAAAACCTGAATTGAACCTGATAATGCTTGAGCTGCGCCGCTTCCTTGTCCAGCTTCGCCTACAAACTTAGTAATTTCATTATTAAGTAGAGTTAATGATTGTCCAATTGTAATATCAGTTTTAGCAAATAATGCATCTACATCATTTTGAACATTTTTAAGCGCTTTAACGATTTCTTGTGAAGTAATTTTTCCTTCAGCCGCAACTGAACGCAACTCTCCTACGGTGATCCCCATGCCTTGAGCAATAGCCTTTGCTAATGCCGGAGTTTGCTCCATTACAGAATTAAGCTCTTCACCACGCAATGTACCGCTTGCTAACGCTTGTCCGAATTGAACTAAAGCTGCATCAGCAGCTTCTGCACTTGCACCACTAATTGCTACGGCTTTAGATACGGTTTCAGTTAAACGCGCAGTATCATCCATAGTAAGGTTTAAAGTCTTAGCATTATCGCTAAAGCGTTGGTAAACCTGTAACACCGAATCCCAAGCTGAGTGTGTTTTTTGAGCAATTCGGAAAGTATCTTCAGTTGCTTTATTCAATTCAGCTTGATTGTTGGTAACCAACTTTAATCTATTCTGTAAACCAGTATAAGCATCCATTTTAGAGATGGCTGCACCCACAGTAACTAATCCTGCCATATAGCCTGCAAGTGCACGAGTAGCTACAGATAAGCCATCCATAGACTTCGAAGCATAGTCTCCTTTACGTTCAATACTATCCAGCTCATTGCCTAGATTACGCGCATTACGTTCAGCATTTTGCGAATCAATAACAATGACCAAACGGGATTCTTGTGCCATCTTTACTTTCCTCTAGACAATAAAAAACCCCGCTTTGCGGGGTTTTTTGTTTAAAATAATTTAGTCTTTAAATGTATCAAGGCAAATCATTAAAGCCTCGTTAGCAAACTCAGTTTCTGCTTCTTTCTTTTTTTCTTCAGTATTCCAAAGTGGTTGTTTATAAGCATCTTTTATAATAGCTATATAAAATCCTTTAATCTGATGATCTTTTAAGCTCTTCTCAATTCTATTAATAGGAGCAATAGCTTGTTCACCATGTTGTCTATTATGCATGATGATTTCTGCATATTTCGAAATAGATTCACAGAATTTAAGCTTTTGAGAACCATCATCTGCTATTGCTGTGTTAGTGCAACCTATTAATAAACAAAAAAGTATTTTTTTCATTAAATTACCTATTACTATGAATGAGTGTAATTTAACAGCTCACTAATCTAAAAAACACCCGTGTATACTATTCACAACCCACCCATTAAGTGTTTACACATTTCTTTCTCGTTACCTAATTGTATTAATTTAAAAGTATTGCTTGAGCCGCCAGATCCACTACTTGCTCCCCAAACTCCATATACACTTTTTTTCTTGGTAGCACTGAGAATATAAGCCTTTTCAAAATTTCCCGCACTCAATTGTCTCTCACATATTTTTTTAAAACTTATTCCAGCTTTAGTTAAAGACTTAAATGGGGAGAATTCACAATCTCTAAAACCCTCTCCAAAACATATATCTCCATCTCTTTCTGGCATAGCAGGGTAAAAAGATATTGTATCAACTCCGAACTTACCAACAGTTCCTTCAAATATTATCGTCCAAGGAATCTCATATTCTTTATGATCTAGATATTTACCCTTTACGCCTAAAACATTTACTCTCGCAATACCTTTTCTACTCGAATAATAGGTACCATCATCCAATTTAGTTTCGATATATGATTTATCAATCCAAATCACATTAGGATCATTAGCCCGATAATTCCAAGAAAAATTTTGATCATCCTTGTTTGGCATGAATTTAAAAATTAACTGGCCTAGCTCTTGTTGTTTTAATTTTAAGAGAGCTGGATATTGGACAGTAACATCTGCACTATTAGCAACCATAAATGGACCTAAGGCTAAGAATCCAAATAAAATAATCTTTTTCATATAAAATAAACCCAATATCAACACCTTAAAATTAGCTAATAATCCAAATAAAAATTATTAAAGCTATAAATAAAATAACCCCACTGATTATCCATTCAGATTTAGGGTAACCCCATACATTATCTGGATTATTAAAATCAGGTTCTCTACTAGGTATTGTTTTCTTAGTATGACTAGAGAACTTAGAATAAGATAAGCCAGTACCTGGAATACCTACTGTTGTGCGAGTACCCTTCTTACTTACATTTACACGTGCACCTTTTCCACCCACAGAAACACTTGATAGCCCTTTTTTACTAACATTGACACGGATTCCAGGAGCAATTTTTATACTTTTTCTAAAATTCAATCCCATCACATCACCTATCTAGAGCAGATCTTTTTAGAAGCACTGATGGAACCATCATTACAAACAAACTTACTACCATCGCAATGACTTACCCCACCTTTCTTACCAGAGCACGGTTGTCTGCCTCTACCTGCTTCCGCAACACTTAATGAGCTTAAAACTAACAAAAGACTTAAAATGACTTGTTTCATGAATTTCACCGTTTGTTATAAAGTGTACTAACTTTAACAAACTGGTTACTAAATGTCACATAAAGTAAAACCACCCGAAGGTGGTTATATTGGTTGTTTGTCATTTTTATTTCTTAATCAAAAGTATTTACCTTATCTGAAAAGATATAATGTGAAACATCTCGTATAGGAAATGGAGAACCATTAACAATTAGAGGATAGAATTGTGCTTTCTTTCGAAACTCTTCCAATACATAACTATCTAGCTCAGGCACTCCGCTACTTTTCTGAATTTTTGCTACAGTTAAATTTCCATTTTTATCAGCTTCAGAATAGATCGTAATTTTTCGTTCCTGACCTTTAAGATATCTTTTATTAACAATAATTTCAGGAAAGTTTTTAAATTTAGGTTTTCTAGAAAGTTTCAAGTCCATTGGTTGCGTAAATCTTATAGGATAATAAATTCCATTTTCTTGGTACGGGTAAAAACTAGCTTTTTTTATTGCTATCAATATTTTGTTATCTAACTTATCTATACCACTACTTTTAATGATTTTTGCTCGAGTAATTATCCCTCTCTCATTTGCATCAGCCGAAATCGTTATAACCCTATCATACCCTTCAAGATCCCCATCTATAATATTGATCTTAGGCAATTCCTTCCATTTTAAATTTGGTGGCATCTCTCTTATATAATCATCAGAGTCACTTGCGTAAGTTCCAAATGAAAAGGAAAAACAACTTAAGAAAATAATTATTAAATTTTTCATGTCGACCTAGAATTGAGTGATTTTTTAAAAGAATAAAGGTTTTTTTTAATTATAAGGGATTTTTAGGCACAATGAATGGACCAAGCTTTTTTATAAAAACTAATCGCAGCCTCATAATCTCTTAAAAGAGTTTCCTTGGTATATACATTAGGGGAAAGCTTGAGTAATGCTGGCATATATTGGTTCTTATAGACCTCTGGATATGTCTTACACAATATCTCTCGCTTCTCATCAATTGGTACATCATGATTATTTAATGCATCAAGCATCTTACCTATTTCCTGATTTGAAGTTATATATTGCTCTTCAACCGAAGGAGGAAGCGGTTTAATTTTATCTTGTTTAGAACAGCTAACTAATACGACTAGAGAAATAGTTAAACCTAATGAATATAAAAGTTTTGCTAACATATTAATTTTAAGTATAAGCCATTGTTAATATAGTGTATTTCTTATAAATAAAATTCATTATCTCTTTTCTAGATTCTGTCATTAATTTGCTATTGCGAATATATTTTCATATCTGTATACTGATACTACACACTACACGGATAGAGATGAGCAATTGATTAAGAGTTTCAAGCATAAGGGGTTGCAAGCTTTCTTTGAAGAAGGCTCAACTGCTGGTATCCAAGCTGCTCACTCTAAGAAATTACGTTTACTTTTAGCTTCATTGAATGCTGCCACCTCAGTTTATGACTTGAGGACACCACCAAATTGGCGCTTACATGAATTAAAAGGCAATCTTGAAGGTCATTGGTCTTTAACTGTAAACGGAAATTGGCGTGTAACGTTTAAATTTGAAGATGGCGATGCATACATCGTGGATTATCAAGATTATCACTAAATTGTCTTTAAGCGCAGGAGTGCTTTACTATGAAAGTTATGTTTAATGCACCACACCCTGGCGAAATTCTTCAAGAGTATCTAGAGGGCATTTCAGTTACTAGCGCAGCACGAGCATTGGGCGTTACTCGTGCAAACTTATCTCGCATCCTCAATGGCCATACTGGCATATCAGCTGATATGGCGCTTCGTCTTTCTGAAGCCCTTAGCACCTCACCAGAATTCTGGTTAAACTTGCAAGTACAGTATGATCTTTGGATTGCCAGCCAAAATAAGCGGCCAACGATTCAGCATTTAGCGCCAGCAATGGCATAAAAGATAAAGGAGCAAATTAAATGCTCCTTTTTACCTACCCTTCTAGTTTCTAGATTGCATTTTCTTATGTGAGTCATCTAGAAAAATGTTATCTATAGCAAAAATACAGTCATCAAAGATGTCTCTATCGACTGGCAATTCATAGTGCTCACAGTATGCTGAGATAGCCGAATTATCCAAGGCTAAGGGAATACCCTGCTCATAACGCCTAGATCTGCAAATAGTGCTAAATGCCGAAAGAATAGATTCAGCTGCATAAGAATATTCTGGTGGATCCGGAATGCGGCCACCTAAGAATTTGATTTGTTCGATTTCGTGCGGCGTTTTCGACGCATACGTTTTTTGGTATTTGTAGAGCTCGATGACTTTCCCAGAATTAAAGCCTTGTCCTTGTCGGCTTCTTCCTGAATCTTCTGAGCCTGCTCTTTGATGAATAACCAGATTGAAATACCAATGTCACCTAGATTTAGAAGTTTTGAGGCATTCTCAGGTGTATAAGGTTTTTCCGACTCGACCGTTTTACCTTCTACGATTTCGGTAAAAACCACGCCCTTCCAGTCTTCAATTAAGTGGGCGGCGCAAGCATCCATCAACAGCTCATGGTAGAGCTTAGCGTTTTCATCTTTGACCATTACATCATAGCCTTTGGATGTGATTTGGTTTCCTGCCCGTTCTATAGCTACCTGAAAAGGCTTATAAGCGATACCACGGACTTTGAACTCAGCCTGTACCTCTCCATCAACCCCTTTGTATTCACACCATTTTGATACGTCTGAACTTTTAATAATTCCGACTTTTAAAGCCATAACAACCTCTAATTTTTAGTAATAAAAAAGCCCATGGGATTCCATAGGCTTTGTTACTGAATAAGTTGATTACACAAGAGCTCGTACAATCGTTGGACTGGTACGCACTTGGGCAAAATTGATATCTACAGTAATGATGTCATCTCCACCACCATCCGGATGATTTGCTTCCTTGACTTCAAGCTGTGGGAAATTAAATGAGTATTTACTTCCCTTGCTATCGGTAATATCAAAGGTCAGCGTAAATACATCACGAGTCTTGATTGCATCAATCCAAGCAGCAGATGTTGCTGAGAACATGAAATTGGCATTTACACCAATATCCATCATTTTTTCTAAGTAGAACTCAGGCGTGTACTTACCAGAACCGATACAACGGATCGCTTCCAGATTATTATTAAAGTTGATGGTGAGTGTCTGCAGACAAGCTTTACCTTGAATTGACTGACCATTAATAAGTAGCTTTTCAACGTTTGGCATACTCACTAGAGGGCGAGTCGAT
>NZ_JFXG01000035.1:0-10982 GCF_000588015.1 Acinetobacter sp. 1294243 | reverse complement strand
CCTGACCAAATACAGCGCGTTTGGCAGCCGCCACAAAACGATTTCCAGGGCCAGTAATTTTATCTACAGGTGGAATAGTCTGAGTACCATAAGCAAGCGCTGCTACAGCTTGAGCTCCCCCAATGGTGAATACTCGACTCACTCCTGCAAGGTAAGCCGCAGCTAGAACCAATGGATTTAGTTCACCGTTTGGTGCAGGAACAACCATAATAATTTCAGGTACACCAGCAACATGGGCTGGCACTGCATTCATTAAAACTGAAGACGGATAAGAGGCTAAACCACCTGGTACGTAAATACCCACACGGTCTAGAGGTGTGACTTTTTGTCCTAATGTATTACCTAAATCATCTATATAAGTCCAGCTCTCTTGTTTCTGAGCTTCATGAAATGTACGAATACGCTTTGCTGCTAACTCTAGAGCATCACGAATTTCTGGGCTTAAATTATCAAAAGCAGTTTTAAGTTGTTGTTGAGATAATTCTAAATCTGAAAATTGATGCGCAGGATGTCGATCGAACTGTTGAGTAAGCTTTAAAACATGATCATCACCATGCTGACGAACATCAGCAATAATTTGATCTACTGTTTGCACTAAATTAAGATCATTTACAGTTTCAAATGCTAAAAGCTCAGCAAAAACCTGTTTGAAGTTCTGATCTTGAGTCGATAAACGTCGCATCAATTTACCCACAAGGCGAAAAAGAAAAACCAAGTTTACTCTTTTTCTAAGCGCTTGTGGGCATCATCTGAAGCAACTATCACAAAAGCATGATGGGAAATTGCTTTTAACGTGATTGAACGGCTTGCTCAAGCTGTGAAATGATTGGATTTAATAGAGTTTGCTTACGTTTAAAACTAGCTTTATTTACAATTAAACGTGAAGAAACTTTGCAAATTTCCTCTAATGGCTCAAGACCATTCGCTCTTAGCGTATTACCAGTGTCGACCACATCGACAATGTAATCACCCAAACCCACCAAAGGCGCTAACTCCATAGAACCATAGAGTTTGATCACATCGACTTGCTCACCTAAGCTTGCATAATACTGACGTGTAAGATTGACGTATTTCGTGGCAATTTTTAAACGGCCTTTTGGACGTTCCATTCCCACTTTGCCAGCAGTCATTAATTTACACTTAGCGATTTTCAGGTCAAGTAGCTCATACACATGCTGAGCGCCATGTTCCATCAACACATCTTTGCCTGCTACACCTAAATCTGCTGCGCCATTTTCTACATAGGTAGGCACATCAGATGCACGTAAAATCAAAATACGTACTTGCTTATGCGTAGTAGGAAAAATGAGTTTGCGGGACTTTTCCGGATCTTCGAGCAAATTAATACCCGCTGTAGCTAGTAAAGGTAACGTCTCTTTTAAGATACGTCCTTTACTGAGTGCCAAGGTCAAACCATGATCAAAATTGCCCATCACATCAAAATTAGGATCATCGTTTCTTACATCATTCATTAACTTACTCGCTTAATTTTGGCACCTAAACCTTGAAGTTTCTCTTCGACATGCTCATACCCACGGTCAATATGGTAGATACGGTCAATTAAGGTATCTCCTTCTGCCACTAAAGCTGCCAAAACTAGAGAGAACGAAGCACGCAAATCTGTTGCCATTACAGGTGCAGCCTGTAAAGTTTCTACTCCAGTCACGACAGCATCATGACCTTCAACCTGAATATTAGCACCCATGCGTGACAATTCAGGAACATGCATAAAACGATTTTCAAAAATCGTTTCAGAGATAGTTGCAAATCCACGACCAATAGCATTTACAGCCATAAGCTGAGCTTGCATATCTGTTGGAAACTCTGGATGTGGCAAAGTTCTAAAACTTACAGCTTTAGGGCGTTTGCCTAACATATCAAGTTCGATCCAGTCATCACCACGAGTGACTTCGGCACCCATTTCTTCAAACTTATCCAAAACAGATTCAAGTAATGCAGGGTCGGTATGTGTAGTTTTGACACGACCGCCCGTAATTGCCGCAGCTGCCAAATAAGATCCCGTTTCGATACGATCAGCTACCACAGCATATTCACAGCCATGCAAACTTTCTACTCCAGTTACAACAAGAGTATCAGTATCAAGTCCTTCAATCTTAGCGCCCATTTTAATGAGCATTTGAGCAAGGTCAGTGATCTCAGGCTCACGAGCTGCATTACGAATAGTCGTAACACCATCAGCCAGTGCAGCAGCCATCAAGATGTTTTCAGTACCACCAACGGTAACCATATCAAAAACAACTTCGCCGCCTTTTAAACGACCTTCAACTGAAGCATGGACATAACCATTTTCAACTTCAATATGTGCACCTAAAGCCTCTAAGGCTTTTAAATGCTGATCAACTGGACGTGATCCAATTGCACAACCACCTGGTAAAGAAACTTTCGCATTACCGTAACGCGCTAATAATGGTCCTAAAACCAAAATTGAGGCACGCATTGTTTTTACTAGTTCATATGGAGCAAACTGATTATCTAAAGTAGAGGTATCAGCTTTTACTGTGTCATTTTCATAGCCGATTGTAACCCCTAAACCACCAATCAACTTGACCAAAGTATTTACGTCTTTAAGATTTGGAACATTAGTGATCGTAATTGGAGAGTCTGCAAGAATAGTTGCAGCAAGTAATGGTAAAGCTGCATTTTTAGCACCAGAAATGCGCACTTCCCCGTCGAGCTTAACACCACCCGTAATTAAAAATTTATCCATTAATATTTAAGCTCCGAAAAGGCTTGCTTTACGCCATTCATCTTTGGTCATTGCACGAATTGTTACCGCATGAACTTCGCCACTTGCAATATAAGTATTTAATGGTGCATAAACTAATTGTTGGCGAGCAACAGTACGCTTACCGTCAAATTGATCATCCACAATACGGAGGTCAAATTTTCCGGCCTGTCCGCTCACCGCTACTTCCGCTTCAGGGAAAGCTTCTTTTAAAATTTGAGTGAGCTGTTCACTATTCATTGCAAAGACCTCTGACGCAACCTAAGGTGTAAAACGAAGTATTTTACTATAACTTTTTCAAAGAATTCAGTACGTGTTTATATTTTATCAATAAAAAAGAGGCTATGTTTCAAGCCTCTTTCAATTATATAAAACTTATTAAATAGAAACAGCAACTTGCGAATAAGTGCACTGCATTTTCCGATATTTTAATAATTGTTTTTTTAATTTTTCAGTTAGTTTTTTAATTGAAGTATACATATCATCAGCAGTTGCTTGAGCAAACAACTCAATTCCTGGCAACCTTACTATAGCCTCTGCAACATGGTTCGAACTACCTTTATGAGAGCGCTTATCAATTTGATGATCTTTTGTTAATTTAATCTGCATACTATTCACCTGATCTAAGTGTTTTGTTAACTGATTAAATTTTAATTTAATATTTTCTTCTATAGCTGGTGTAATTGCTAAATGATGTCCACGAATCGTTATTTGCATAATTCTATCCCTCACCTTTTTTAGGTTATCTAAAGAAGAACTAAAACGATTTAATGCTATCAAAAAGAAAACTTAGAACAATTAAACCATTTTAGTTACTCTCTTGGTGAAAATGAAATTTCATTATTTCGTCATAATGAATCTCTAGAATAGCCATACTTCAAAATTCAGATCAAGACTTTTCTTTCAGACGACGAAGGAATATGTAACGATTCTCGATATTTTGCGACCGTTCTTCGAGCCACTTCAATTCCCTCATCCTTTAACAATGTAGCAATTACATTATCTGACAAAGGCTTACGTGGATTTTCATTGGCGACTAGTTTCTTAATCATTGCCCGAATTGCGGTGGAAGATGCCTCTCCCCCTGCTGTTGTTCCTACATGGCTAGAGAAAAAATATTTCAACTCAAATAGACCACGAGGCGTAAGCATATATTTATTTGTAGTTACACGAGAAACAGTAGATTCATGCAATTCGACTTCTTCTGCCACATCTCGAAGAACTAGCGGCTTCATTGCTTCAGGACCTATTTCCAAAAAGGCTTTTTGATGCTCTACAATACAAGAAGCTACTTTTAATAACGTTTTATGCCTTTCATCAATACTTTTGATAAAGTTTTTCGCCTCAAGCATTTGATTACGTAAATATAAATTATCCTCACTCTGATCTGCTCTACGAATCATACTAGAGTAAAAAGAATTAATTCTTAATTTAGGAAGTACATCTGGGTTTAGCTGACCCTGCCAATGTAAATCTTTTTTTGAAACCACCACATCAGGAATTTGATAATCAGATTCTTGCCTATCAAAATCCATACCAGGATAAGGTTTTAACGTTTTTAAAAGATTGATTGCAAATTTTAATTGGTCTTTCGTTAAACCAGTTTGCTTGAGTAATTTGTTAAGATCATTGGCTATCAAAAGCTCATAATACTGTAATAGATTTTTTGCCTCGTTTAGATATTCAACATCTTTGGGTAGAAATTCGAGCTGTACCTTTAAACATTCCGCTAAATTACGCGAACCAATCCCTAAAGGATCAAGTCGTTGAATGTGTTTTAAAACAACTAAAACCTCATCTTCTTCGATCTCTTCCTCAATATCCATTTCACTCAATAATTGTTGTGCCGCTAAAATTATTTCTTCAATTTCAGCATCTAAAAATCCCTTATCATCTAATGCATCAACAATACAATAAGCAATCAATTGATCTATTTTAGAAAAATGCAAAAGGTTAACTTGTTCTAGAATATGTTCCTTTAGCGATAATTGAACTTGGCGATTATCCTCTCGCTCTTCAAATTCTGGAGTAGCCAAAGCTGTTGATTGATGGGTATACACATCATCCCACTCAGTATCAACAGGTAAATCATCAGGCAAATGATCTGCATTTAGCTCAGTCGTTAAGTCATCTGATTCTTTATTTTCTAATGCAGCCAGACTCTCCGTTAGTGATTCTTCTTCTATTTTTTCAAGTAAAGGATTACTATCTAGTTGAATCTGAATTTCCTGTTCAAGCTCTAAACTAGAGAGTTGTAACAAACGAATCGCCTGCTGCAATTGAGGTGTTAACGATAGAGAATTCGCTACTTTCAATCCAACAGATAATTTCATATATTTCATTTTCCATAAAACAAGCAAAAATCATGCCTATTTAATATTTATAACATATAGTCTCCATTTGTCATACATATCCAACTGAAATTTGCAGAAGAAAAAAGAGATTTTTCCAATTATAAAAATAATCTTATTAAATTAATTCTATCAAACATAGTTCTCATATGAAGTCAGACACGAAATCTTGTTATTAAAAGTTAATTAAGAGGAGCTAGTTCTCTGTTAATTTTGTCTAATTGACTACTCTTCGTTTGTATAGTTTTTCTATTAAATTTAAAGATTCAAATCATAGTTTACTATTTTATATTTATTCCCCCACACATATATTTTTTATCACATAAAAAAACACCCCCATTCGTTAGAACGGGGGTGTTTAGAATAATGAGCTGGCGATGACTTACTCTCACATGGGTAACCCCACACTACCATCAGCGCTAAGAGGTTTCACTTCTGAGTTCGGGAAGGGATCAGGTGGTTCACTCTTGCTATGGTCGCCAGCACAACTGGTATGGATACTTGCTTCGTTTTATTCACTGTGTGATACGTTGCGTTTTCCAAATCTTTACAGATGGGCTGATTGGTCTGATTTTTCGTTGTTCATTTTAGCTAGTAGTATAACTAAATCAAGTTGCTTTGCATGTTTATGAATCGATTGATGCTTCATATACAACTGCTTGGGTGTTGTATAGTCAAGCCTCACGAGCAATTAGTATTGGTCAGCTTCACATATCACTATGCTTCCACATCCAACCTATCAACGTCCTAGTCTCGAACGGCTCTTTAGAGGAATAAATTCCTAGGGAAATCTTATCTTGAGGTAGGCTTCCCGCTTAGATGCTTTCAGCGGTTATCCCTTCCGAACATAGCTACCCGGCGATGCGACTGGCGTCACAACCGGTACACCAGAGGTTCGTCCACTCTGGTCCTCTCGTACTAGGAGCAGATCCTCTCAAATTTCCAGCGCCCACGGTAGATAGGGACCGAACTGTCTCACGACGTTCTAAACCCAGCTCGCGTACCTCTTTAAATGGCGAACAGCCATACCCTTGGGACCTGCTTCAGCCCCAGGATGAGATGAGCCGACATCGAGGTGCCAAACACCGCCGTCGATATGAACTCTTGGGCGGTATCAGCCTGTTATCCCCAGAGTACCTTTTATCCGTTGAGCGATGGCCCTTCCATACAGAACCACCGGATCACTAAGACCTACTTTCGTACCTGCTCGACTTGTGGGTCTCGCAGTTAAGCGCGCTTTTGCCTTTATACTCTACGCGTGATTTCCGACCACGCTGAGCGCACCTTCGTACTCCTCCGTTACTCTTTAGGAGGAGACCGCCCCAGTCAAACTACCCACCAGACACGGTCCTCGTCCCGGATAACGGGACAGAGTTAGAACCTCAACATTACCAGGGTGGTATTTCAAGGACGGCTCCATTGGAACTAGCGTTCCAACTTCAAAGCCTCCCACCTATCCTACACAAGTAAGGTCAAAGTTCAGTGTCAAGCTGCAGTAAAGGTTCACGGGGTCTTTCCGTCTAGCCGCGGGTACACTGCATCTTCACAGCGATTTCGATTTCACTGAGCCTCTGCTGGAGACAGCGCCGCCATCATTATGCCATTCGTGCAGGTCGGAACTTACCCGACAAGGAATTTCGCTACCTTAGGACCGTTATAGTTACGGCCGCCGTTTACTGGGGCTTCGATCAAGAGCTTCGCTTACGCTAACCCCATCAATTAACCTTCCAGCACCGGGCAGGCATCACACCCTATACGTCCACTTTCGTGTTTGCAGAGTGCTATGTTTTTAATAAACAGTTGCAGCGGCCTGGTTTCTGCGGCTGTCGTCAGCTCAGGAAGCAAGTTCCATCACCAACAACAGCGTACCTTCTCCCGAAGTTACGGTACCATTTTGCCTAGTTCCTTCAGCAGAGTTCTCTCAAGCGCCTTGGTCTACTCGACCTGACCACCTGTGTCGGTTTCGGGTACGATTCCTGTGTAACTGAAGCTTAGAGACTTTTCCTGGAAGCATGGTATCAGCCACTTCACTGTACAAGTACAGCTTGCTATCGGATCTCAGTATAGAGTACCCCGGATTTGCCTAAGATACATACCTACATCCTTCCACCTGGACAACCAACGCCAGGCTGACTTAACCTTCTCCGTCCTCTCATCGCATTACACAGAAGTATTGGAATATTAACCAATTTCCCATCGACTACGCCTTTCGGCCTCGCCTTAGGGGTCGACTCACCCAGCCCCGATTAACGTTGGACTGGAACCCTTGGTCTTTCGGCGAACGGGTTTTTCACCCGTTTTGTCGTTACTCACGTCAGCATTCGCACTTCTGATACCTCCAGCATACTTCTCAATACACCTTCATCGGCTTACAGAACGCTCCCCTACCACTTGACTAATGTCAAATCCGCAGCTTCGGCACATAGTTTTAGCCCCGTTACATCTTCCGCGCAGGCCGACTCGACTAGTGAGCTATTACGCTTTCTTTAAAGGGTGGCTGCTTCTAAGCCAACCTCCTAGCTGTCTATGCCTTCCCACATCGTTTCCCACTTAACTATGATTTTGGGGCCTTAGCTGGCGGTCTGGATTGTTTTCCTCTTGACTACGGACGTTAGCACCCGCAGTCTGTCTCCCGGATAGTACTCATAGGTATTCGGAGTTTGCATCGGTTTGGTAAGTCGGGATGACCCCCTAGCCGAAACAGTGCTCTACCCCCTATGGTATTCGTCCGAGGCGCTACCTAAATAGCTTTCGGGGAGAACCAGCTATCACCAGGCTTGATTAGCCTTTCACCCCTATCCACAAGTCATCCCCTGGCTTTTCAACGACAGTGGGTTCGGTCCTCCAGTTAGTGTTACCCAACCTTCAACCTGCTCATGGATAGATCGCCTGGTTTCGGGTCTATACCCAGCAACTAAACGCCCTATTAAGACTCGATTTCTCTACGGCTCCCCTATACGGTTAACCTCGCTACTGAATATAAGTCGCTGACCCATTATACAAAAGGTACGCAGTCACACCACGAAGGTGCTCCCACTGCTTGTATGCATGCGGTTTCAGGATCTATTTCACTCCCCTCACAGGGGTTCTTTTCGCCTTTCCCTCACGGTACTGGTTCACTATCGGTCAGTCAGGAGTATTTAGCCTTGGAGGATGGTCCCCCCATATTCAGACAAGGTTTCACGTGCCTCGCCCTACTCGTCATCATTATGTGTGCCCTTTCGTGTACGGGAATATCACCCTCTACGTTCGCACTTCCCAGAGCGTTCCACTAAAACACACATAACTTAATGGGCTGATCCCCGTTCGCTCGCCGCTACTGAGGGAATCTCAATTGATTTCTTTTCCTAAGGGTACTGAGATGTTTCACTTCCCCTCGTTCGCCTTGCAACACTATGTATTCATGTTGCAATACCTACCTTAAAGTAGGTGGGTTCCCCCATTCAGAAATCTCCGGATCAAAGGATATTTGCCGCCTCCCCGGAGCTTTTCGCAGGCTATCACGTCTTTCATCGCCTCTGACTGCCAAGGCATCCACCACATGCACTTAATTACTTGACTATACAACCCCAAACAGTCGTCAACACCTACAAGTGAGTGTTGTCCGTGCGATTCTTCATCGCTACTATCTGTTGTTTGTGTACTTAAACACTGTACAGCTTCAATCTAAATTCATATACCAAAACGCTTGATTCAGTTAATTTGCTAGTTCTCAATTCATCTAGATTAATTGCTTAATCTAAACTCTTGAGTGAACAATTTATTTCAGACTCAATTTTGCCAATCTGTTAATGAATAAACACGCCTTCGTCAGGTCATGCTTAATACCGTGATACTTAAATCACAGAAGTTAATAAACCAAGACCGAAATCTCTATTTACTAATTTCTGTAATCCGAACTTCTCTTAAGTTCTGGTGGAGACTAGGAGAGTCGAACTCCTGACCTCCTGCGTGCAAAGCAGGCGCTCTACCAACTAAGCTAAGTCCCCAGCTTACATCATCAGTCATGTATCTTTTATCTATAACTTCAACCAGTCAAAGTCATGGTGGGTCTGACAAGACTTGAACTTGTGACCCCACGCTTATCAAGCGTGTGCTCTAACCAACTGAGCTACAGACCCTCAGATACATCTATGAAGAACAACTTGTTGTGGATTCTTACCAATCGTCAATCTTTCGTTAAGGAGGTGATCCAGCCGCAGGTTCCCCTACGGCTACCTTGTTACGACTTCACCCCAGTCATCGGCCACACCGTGGTAACCGCCCTCTTTGCAGTTAGGCTAGCTACTTCTGGTGCAACAAACTCCCATGGTGTGACGGGCGGTGTGTACAAGGCCCGGGAACGTATTCACCGCGGCATTCTGATCCGCGATTACTAGCGATTCCGACTTCATGGAGTCGAGTTGCAGACTCCAATCCGGACTACGATCGGCTTTTTGAGATTAGCATCCTATCGCTAGGTAGCAACCCTTTGTACCGACCATTGTAGCACGTGTGTAGCCCTGGCCGTAAGGGCCATGATGACTTGACGTCGTCCCCGCCTTCCTCCAGTTTGTCACTGGCAGTATCCTTAAAGTTCCCGACATTACTCGCTGGCAAATAAGGAAAAGGGTTGCGCTCGTTGCGGGACTTAACCCAACATCTCACGACACGAGCTGACGACAGCCATGCAGCACCTGTATGTAAGTTCCCGAAGGCACCAATCCATCTCTGGAAAGTTCTTACTATGTCAAGGCCAGGTAAGGTTCTTCGCGTTGCATCGAATTAAACCACATGCTCCACCGCTTGTGCGGGCCCCCGTCAATTCATTTGAGTTTTAGTCTTGCGACCGTACTCCCCAGGCGGTCTACTTATCGCGTTAGCTGCGCCACTAAAGCCTCAAAGGCCCCAACGGCTAGTAGACATCGTTTACGGCATGGACTACCAGGGTATCTAATCCTGTTTGCTCCCCATGCTTTCGCACCTCAGCGTCAGTGTTAGGCCAGATGGCTGCCTTCGCCATCGGTATTCCTCCAGATCTCTACGCATTTCACCGCTACACCTGGAATTCTACCATCCTCTCCCACACTCTAGCTAACCAGTATCGAATGCAATTCCCAAGTTAAGCTCGGGGATTTCACATTTGACTTAATTAGCCGCCTACGCGCGCTTTACGCCCAGTAAATCCGATTAACGCTTGCACCCTCTGTATTACCGCGGCTGCTGGCACAGAGTTAGCCGGTGCTTATTCTGCGAGTAACGTCCACTATCTCTAGGTATTAACTAAAGTAGCCTCCTCCTCGCTTAAAGTGCTTTACAACCATAAGGCCTTCTTCACACACGCGGCATGGCTGGATCAGGCTTGCGCCCATTGTCCAATATTCCCCACTGCTGCCTCCCGTAGGAGTCTGGGCCGTGTCTCAGTCCCAGTGTGGCGGATCATCCTCTCAGACCCGCTACAGATCGTCGCCTTGGTAGGCCTTTACCCCACCAACTAGCTAATCCGACTTAGGCTCATCTATTAGCGCAAGGTCCGAAGATCCCCTGCTTTCTCCCGTAGGACGTATGCGGTATTAGCATTCCTTTCGAAATGTTGTCCCCCACTAATAGGCAGATTCCTAAGCATTACTCACCCGTCCGCCGCTAAGATCAGTAGCAAGCTACCTCTCTCCGCTCGACTTGCATGTGTTAAGCCTGCCGCCAGCGTTCAATCTGAGCCATGATCAAACTCTTCAGTTAAAATCATTTTGTACCTTATTTAAAGACAAGGTACCAATTCTGGCTCATCAATTACTGACTTAAATTTCGCTCAAATAAACTTCGAGTAATTTAAACCAATCAATCAATGAAAATTATTTCGATTAATCAACCAGTAAAAATCCACACAAGTTGTTCTTCAATTCTCT
>NZ_JFXG01000034.1:0-13881 GCF_000588015.1 Acinetobacter sp. 1294243 | reverse complement strand
CAGGTAAAATGGTTGCAGGTATAACTGAAGCGAATGCTGTTGTAACAGTTAAGAATGCTACAGGAACTGTAGTTGGTACAGCTACAGCTGATGCTACAGGTAAATATTCAATTACCTTAGATAAGGCTTATCTAAATGGCGAAAGCCTAAGTGCTACAGCATCAGATAAAGCGGGTAATACTACAGCACCAAAAACAATTGTTGCGCCAGACACTACTGCACCTTCAAGCTTAACTGCAACTATTGATGCTGCAGGTAAAGTGGTTACAGGTGTAACTGAAGCGAATGCTGTTGTAACCGTTAAGAATGCTGCAGGAACCGTAGTCGGTACAGCTACAGCTGATGCCACAGGTAAATACTCGATTACCCTAGATAAAGCTTATCTAAATGGCGAAAGCTTAAGTGCAACAGCGGCAGATAAAGCAGGTAATATCACAGCACCAAAAACAGTTAATGCTCCAGACACTACGGCACCTTCAAGTTTGACTGCCACTATAGATGCTGCAGGTAAAGTGGTTACAGGTGTAACTGAAGCGAATGCTGTTGTAACCGTTAAGAATGCTGCAGGAACCGTAGTCGGTACAGCTACAGCTGATGCCACAGGTAAATACTCGATTACCCTAGATAAAGCTTATCTAAATGGTGAAAGCTTAAGTGCAACAGCGGCAGATAAATCAGGTAATACTACCGTACCAAAAACAATAGTTGCACCGGACACCACTGCACCTTCAAGTCTGACTGCAACTATCGACACAACAGGTAAAATGGTTGCAGGTGTAACCGAAGCGAATGCTGTTGTAACCGTTAAGAATGCTACAGGAACTGTAGTTGGTACAGCTACAGCTGATGCTACAGGTAAATATGCAATTACCCTAGATAAAGCTTATCTAAATGGTGAAAGCTTAAGTGCTACTGCAGCAGATAAATTAGGTAATGCTACCGCACCAAAAACTATTGTTGCGCCAGATACCACAGCACCTTCAAGCTTAACTGCAACGATTGATGCTGCAGGTAAAGTGGTTACAGGTACGACTGAGGTGGGTGCTATTGTAACCGTTAAGAATGCTGCAGGAACCGTAGTCGGTACAGCTACAGCTGATGCCACAGGTAAATACTCGATTACCCTAGATAAAGCTTATCTAAATGGCGAAAGCTTAAGTGCAACGGCGGCAGACAAATCGGGTAATACCACAATAGCAAAAACAGTTGATGCGCCGGATACCACGGCACCTTCAAGCTTAACTGCAACGATTGATTCATCAGGTAAAGTGGTTACAGGTACGACTGAAGCGAATGCTGTTGTAACAGTTAAGAATACTGCAGGAACCATAATCGGTACAGGTACTGCTGATGCCACAGGTAAATATTCAATTACCCTAGACAAAGCTTACTTAAATGGCGAAAGCTTAAATGCAACAGCGGCAGATAAAGCAGGTAATATCACAGTACCAAAAACAGTTAATGCTCCAGATACCACTGCACCTTCAAGCTTAACTGCAACGATTGATTCATCAGGTAAAGCGGTTACAGGTACGACTGAAGCAAATGCTGTTGTAACAGTTAAGAATGCTGCGGGAACCCTAATCGGTACAGCTACAGCTGATGCTACAGGTAAATACTCGATTACCCTAGATAAGGCTTATCTAAATGGTGAAACTTTAAGTGCAACGGCTGCGGACAAATCTGGTAATGCTACCGCACCAAAAACAGTTAATGCACCCGACACCACTGCACCTTCAAGTTTAACTACAACGATTGATTCATCAGGTAAAGTGGTTACAGGTGTAACTGAAGCCAATGCTGTTGTAACGATTAAAAATACTGCAGGAACCGTAGTTGGTACGGCTACCGCAGATGCCACAGGTAAATACTCGATTACCCTAGATAAAGCTTATTTAAATGGAGAAAGCTTAAGTGCTACAGCATCAGATCAATCTGGTAATGCTACCGCACCAAAAACAGTTAATGCACCCGACACCACGGCACCAACAGGTTTAACTGCAACGATTGATTCATCAGGTAAAGTGGTTACAGGTGTAACTGAAGCGAATGCTGTTGTAACAATTAAAAATACTGCAGGAACCATAATCGGTACAGGTACTGCTGATGCCACAGGTAAATATTCAGTTACCCTAGACAAAGCTTACTTAAATGGCGAAAGCTTAAGTGCTACAGCATCAGATCAATCTGGTAATGCTACCGCACCAAAAACAGTTAATGCACCCGACACCACGGCACCATCAAGTTTAACTGCAATTATAGATGCTGCAGGTAAAGTGGTTACAGGTACGACTGAAGTAGGTGCAAGAGTGACAGTAGAACAAATAACTGCTATTTATAAAGAAGTCACTGTTTTAGAAACCCAATCTGTTTTGAGTGAGACAGTACAGTCAAATTCTTTATCGAAAACATATTCTTTCGAAGTTACAGGCACAAATGCACATGTTTCTTTAAATTTGAGTTCTTCGACTAATTCACTTTCTGGTAGTTATAGTTCAACTCTTTCTAGTGCGAGTTTAAATACAAGTCTAAATGGTAGTATTTCCCAAGTTGGAGACGGCAATTACAGTATTGATTTAGCAAAAGGTTCGGTATTACCGCCTGGAACCTATACTTTGACAGTAAATTATTCTAGTTCAATGGTCCCCGTTATAAATGTAAATGTAACGCAAGAAGTGCCAAAAACTATTTTAGAAGTAGACCATTACGAAACAAAAGTTGTAGGCACAGCTAATGCAGATGAGGCAGGAAATTATTCTATTACTCTTGATAAAGCTTACTTAAATGGTGAAAGCTTAAGCGTAACGGCAGCAGATCAATCGGATAATAAAACTGAAGCGAAAGAGGTTATTGCACCAGATAGTACGCCACCAATTTTGCATCAACCAACTATTCAAGGTGGATGGGCTGAAGGGCAATCAGTACAAGGTACAACTGAAGCAAATACCACAATAATTGTTAAAAATACTGCAGGTGATGTAATCGGTTCGGCAATAGCTGATGCATCCGGGTATTACAATGTAATTTTGAATACAGTTTATGAAGATGGTGAATTATTAAAAGTAATTGCTGCGGATGCTAAAGGTAATGAAAGTTCAATTAATATAAATGCACCTGATACTACGGCACCTATATTGGCTAATTTGTTTAATTACGATGCTAGTACAGATAAAATTATTTTTAATGCGCCAAGTGATAGTTATGCTGTTGAGCAAAAAATTGATGGGGCTTGGGTTCACGTAAATATTGAGGAAAAATTCGATTGGTTAAATGTAGAATATAGGGTAACTGCTACAGATCAAGCTGGGAATAGTTCTCAACCACTAACCACTATAATTAATACTGTATCAGGAACTTACAAACCAACAGACCCTACATTTACTCAAATTATTAAAGGATCTACTGGAAATGATTATCTATATGGCGGGAACGGAGATGATACGTTAATTTCTAATACAGGTTCGGACTATCTATATGGTGAGTCTGGTAGTGATACGTTGATTTATGGTGGTAATTCAAATGGCTATACGGCTTTACTAGGTCAAGCAGGTAATGATACTTATATTGTAGATAAAACATTACTTGGTTCATCAAGTTATATTCATATCTTAGATAATACAAATGAACAAAATACACTTTATTTGAAATCAGTTTCAGCTGATGAAATTATCTTAAAACAAGCTAGTGCGGATAGAATTATTACATTTAATGATTTAACTGCCACCATACATTTTGGTGAGGGACAATTATCCTCAATTGTGTTTGACGATGGAACAGTTTGGAATAAAGCACAAATTGAAGCCAATATTATCGGTAGATTATTAGGTACAGATGGAGATGATCATTTACTGGCAGATGCTAATTATTCCATAATTTATGGTCTAGATGGTAATGATACGATACAAGGTGGTGTACAGGATGATTATCTGTATGGTGGTGATGGAGATGATACGTTAATTTCTAATACAGGTTCGGACTATCTATATGGTGGGGCTGGTAGTGATACGTTGGTTTATGGTGGTAATTCAAATGCGTATACGGCTTTATTGGGTCAAGCAGGTAATGATATTTATATTGTAGATAAAACATTACTTGGTACATCAAGTTATATTCATATTTTAGATAATACAAATGAAGAAAATATTCTTCATTTAAAATCAGTGCTTTCTAGTGATATTTCACTTAAGCAGTCGGATTCACTAATCATAATATCATTCAATGATTCAGCATCAACAATACGTTTTGGTAAGGATAATTTATCTTCTATTGTATTTGATGATGAAACTGTTTGGGATAAAGCTCAAATTGAGCAACATATTGCCAAAACTGTGCTTGGTACAACTGGTAATGATGTAATTGAGACAATTATAGCAGATCAAACTTACTCTTATAATTTAGATGCTGGCGCAGATACGTTGATTTTCAATGTTCTTGATAATATAGATAATTTAGGCGGAAATGCTAAGAGTGAGTGGACGGATTTTAATCTTGCTGAGCAAGATAAAATTGATTTATCTCAATTACTCATAAATGACAGTGGAAATCTTCAAGGCTATGTATCTGTACAAGATACTCAGTCTGGATTAATTGTTTCTGTTGATAGGGATGGTTCAAGTCACTCTATGTATAATTCTCAAGAATTGATTTTGCTTGTAGATAATCATAGTTCATTAAATGATTTGATCGCATCAAATGTATTTATTCATTAACTTATTTTACCGCAAGTCAAATAGTAAATTGACTTAGATTTATCGGATCTTTATTAGAGGAAAGGCAGCTTTGTTTCTAGTGACGAGGCTGCTATCTATAGATTTTAATAGCATATCCAATATTAATGATTTTTATACTTGGAAATTCCCCACAACCATCAGGCATTCCCCTTAGATGTCCAGCCCGAAACAGGAAATGCAAGGAACTTTTAGAATTCCCCTAACGTCTTAAGTTTTCCATGCGTTCTGCTCTGTGCTGCGATAGCAACTATGAAAGTTGGTATATCGACATCGCAATTCGCATGGAAGGCCAAAGAGCTGGAAACGATATGGGGAACATGTTGGATAAGGAAAAAGAGTAGGCCCAATGATCTATTTGGACCAACAGACTATCGATCAAATGGACCGTTAAATAGTCCGTTGGGCTAGCACTGTACAAAACCTACAGGCAACAAAAAACCCCATAAATCAAATATTCATGAGGTTTAATGATGGTGCCGGCACACGGATTCGAACTGTGGACCTACTGATTACAAGTCAGTTGCTCTACCAACTGAGCTATGCCGGCGATGTGGAGTGAATTTTACAGTTTCTTAAAAAAATTACAAGCCAAAAAATGAGCATTTAAATTTTTTCATATCATTTTTAAATGCTCATAGGGGCTAGCCTGAAAAAGTTAGGGTTTTACTACATTAATGTGCTTTGGCATGTGAAGTATAAACCGCTAAAAATATTCCAATTAAAGACAAGACCACGGTTAAACCGACAATCGCACTCCAGCCACCGTGTAACCAGAACCAACCGCCCGCTGAACCGACAATACTTGAACCCATATAGTAAAAAAGTAAGTAGAGCGAACTAGCATGTGCTTTAGCTTGTTTGCTTTCAGCGCCCACAGAACTACTGGTAAGTGAATGGGTAATAAAGAAACCTGTGGTAATAAATGCAATACCAATAATAATACCGAAAAGAGAAGTGAGCAGGGTCATAAGACTACCCACAATCATGAGTGCAAAGCCACTCATCATCATGGTTTCTTTACCAAAGCGATCCGCTAAGCTACCTGCCAACGATGAAGACACCATACCAAAGCTATACGACAAGAAAATAAGGCTAATTTGTGTCTGACTGAGTGAATAAGGCGCTCCACTTAAACGGAAAGTGGCATAGTTAAATAAGGTCACAAACACACTCGTGAGCAAGAACCCAATGGCAAACAGACGTAATAGTTTTGTATTGGTTAAATGAGCACGCCACATTTGCATGTGAAAATCTAAATTTAGCCCTTTTTTCTGCACAAAATTACGCGAAGCAGGCAGTAGTTTTAAAAAGGCAATCGAGCAAATAAAACAGATTGCTCCAAGTAAGCCTAAAGCAGTTCGCCAAGAAAAATATTCAACCAAAACACCCATGCCGACACGGCCCATCATGCCACCAAAAGCCGTACCTGCAATATATAAACCCATAGTTTTACCTAGGTGCTCAGGTGCAATTTCTTCGGCAATCCAAGCCATCGTCACTGCGGGAACACCACCGAGCAGTAAACCTTCCAAAGCGCGTGCTATAAGCAAGCTGTGCCAGTTAGGGGTAAACATTGAGACAATATTAAGAATTGCTGCACACAGCATTGATGTAAAAATTACACCACGACGGCCAAGGGCTTGTGAAAAAGCACTCGATAGCACAATTGAAATCGCTAAAAAGGCAGTCGTTAATGACAGTGCTAAAGAGCTACTCGCAGGGCTAATTTGGAAACTTTGGCTAAATGCGGGCAGGAGTGGCTGTACACAATAAATCAGAGAGAAACTGGCAAAACCTACGAGGAATAAAGCAAATCCTGCGTGTTTATAGGCTTTAGTCCCTTTGTGAATCCACTCACGGGAAAGAACAGAAGTTGCCTCAGTGTTTAAGGTACTGGGTGTAGATGAAGAGCTCATATCATGACCATGACAGAAAGAAAGAGCAGTGCCTAAAGGCGTGCTGCATCGAGAAAATTCGATAAATTAAAATTAGCAATTTGAATGGTATTTTTCTAATATATTTAACAATGGGTCATGATATGTTTTATATATAGCGATGGAACTAAGACATATACGCTACTTTTTAGCAGTAGCAGAAGAAAAAAACTTTACCAAAGCTGCGCAACGCTTAAACATGAGCCAGCCGCCTTTAAGCATGCAAATACGAGACTTAGAAGAAGAGCTAGGTGCAGATTTATTTATTCGATCACCTCATGGGGTGGGGCTGACCGAAGCAGGGCTTGCCTTTTTAAATGCCATTCAGCCCGTACAGCAGCGTGTAGAAGATGCAGCGAGCTTAGTTAAACAAGTGGCAAATGGCGAAGTGGGCCAATTGCGATTAGGCTTTACAGGCACTTCAATGTTGAACCCTTTAATTCCTAAATGTGTTCGCTATTTTCAGCAGCAATACCCGAAAGTGAATTTAAAGCTTGAAGAAGCCAATACTTTACTACTCATCGATTTATTGCTTGAAGACCGTTTAGATGTCGCGATTATTCGCTCACCACGCAACATTCCAGATAGTTTAATTATTCAAGAATTATTAGCAGAACCCCTCATTGCTGCTTTGCCTTCCGAGACTTTTCAACTCGACGATGCATCACCAGAAATTGATTTAACGGCGCTACGAGAGCTTGATTTTATTGTCTCGCCACCTTCCATTAGTGCAGGGCTTTTTGATGCGATTAAACAAGCCTGTCATGAGCATGGTTTTGAACCAAAAATTGGACAAAATGCTCCGCAAATTGTGTCAATTTTATCGTTGGTATCTGCAAATTTAGGGGTGTCTTTGGTTCCCGAGTCGACCAAACAATTGCAAATACAGGGTGTGGCTTATCGGTCTTTAAAAGCACCTGTACCTACGGTGGGGTTAGGGCTTGCTTATAAGAAACATAACCCTTCGCAAATGGCAATTAACTTTGCCAGTGTGGTACAAGTGGCTTGTCACCATGCGGACGAATATAAATGAAATTGGCTAGTTTGATTTTGGCGTTCTGTTCATTAAAAAAATGCCTGCAATAATAAAAATCGCGCCATATAAAAACGATAAAGTCGGCTGTTCGTGAATGAAACCCCAAGCCATAAGTGCTGCAAAAATCGGTTCAGAAAGTTCGGTCACTTGTACCTTGGCCGCACTCATATAAGACAATGCTTTGGTGGTGCAGAAAAAGCCGAGTATGGTCGGCAGAACAGCTAAACCAATCAAACCTAAAATAATGTCACTATTAAAATTAATACTGTGAAAATTAATTAAAAACGGAACCGCAAGATAAACGCTACCAAACAGCAGTAAGTATTTAGTCAGAAATAGTCCACCGTTTAATTTGAACTTTTTCACTAAAACCGAAAATAGGCCATAACCCGTGCCGGCAATAGAAGCATTGATCAGCATTAAAAGGCTATTTTCACCTTTCCATGAAATGATACTAATACCGGCAACTGCCAATAATGTTCCAATAAGAGAGTGAATGTAGATACTTTCTTTTAAAATGAATCGACCAAAAAATAGGGCGGAGATGGCAGCCGAAGCCATGAGTACCACCACCACATTGGCCGCAGCACCGTGGTTGTAGGCAATGGTTTCGAAAAAGAATAAAGAGAAAATTCCTAAAAAAGCACATATGGCAATTTGAGTAAAAACGCTGAGTTTACTTGGCGTGCTGCTAATAAAAGCAAGCTTTTGGCTAACAGGGACTTTAAATAAAAACACACTTAAAAAGAAAAAGGCGATAATGGTTTTTAAAAAGGCAATGTCTTGTGGGTTTAAACCACTGTGCATGAGTAATTTACTAATTACACCAATAGAGGCATTGAGTGCAGCTGCACAAAGCGCAAATAGGCTTCCAATAATTAGATTATTCACTCTTATAATTCTTCCTAAGTTTTACGCATGCAGTCTACAATATTTTTTGGATGAATATTCAACAAAAATAACCAATTAACGCTTAATATTTTCAATGATTTATTTTGAATTGATTTAATAAATTCTTACTCAAGACTAAAGGCATTCTATAGACTTTTGTCTCAAATAATTGTGATTTAGAGCGCTAGCTCATATTATATAATTAGTTAATTATTAAAGAATTTTAAAAATGATTAAATCAATTATTACAGGCTGCGCGGTTCTTACACTTTCAGCTTTGGCGGTCACGCATGCAGAGTTTTCTTATGAACAAGAGCTACAACAAAGCTGTAATAAAGTGAAGCAATACGCGAGTTTAGGTAAGAAATTCTACGACCAAAAACAATATAAAAAAGCGCTCGAAAATTTCCAGAATCAAGCCTCTTGGACTGCATTTTGTAAAGCCAATGCAGACGAAACCACAGTTAAATTTACCGACCGTGATATTGAAGTTGCCAACAATAATGTGGGCTTAGCCTATGCCAAATTGGGTCAGCCACTTTGGGCAAGATCGTGGTTTATGCTCGATGAAAAATCAAAGTCGAGTCAGTTTAATCTTAAGCAATTACCTGCACCTAAAGCATCAAATGACCTATCAGGTGAATATGTCAGATACTCAGGTTTTGGTGAGTGGGATCACATCACGGTAAGTCGTAAGCAGGGCCAATATGCAATCAGCTATGCCGGTTTATATATGGGACTTAGAAGCTTAGTTTATGGCCCAAACATGGGTGAGTTCGACACCAAAATGCCGACTAGTAAAAAGCAAACGGTTTATAAAAATGAAGACTGCCGTATTCAGCTCGATTTTAAATCTAACGCGAAATTAGGAAATTATATTCAGGTCAAACAAAACGAAGGTGAGTCAGGTTGTGGCTTTGGGCATAACGTATATGCAGATGGAACGTATTTAAAAGTTGAGTCTGGAAAATAAAAACGATAGGAACTAAATAATGAAAAATATATTTGCACCTCTAATACTTCTTTCGACGGTTATTTTTTCTGCTCACATTTATGCAGAGCCGACTAGCACCTGTAAAGAAGTGAAATTCCAAAAAGCCGATCAGGTATGGAGTGGGCACTATTATTTAAATGGCGTGATGGAAGTGGGTTCGGAGCTTTTACTTCAACCAGACGGAAAGTTTCAATGGATGCTCGCTGTTGGCGCTTTAGATCAATATGCCGAAGGCACATGGTGGAAAAATGGAGACTGTATTGGTTTAAAACCAGAGGCTAAATTTAAAAAGGATTTAAGTATATTCCCTGAAAGCCTAACGATTTCGGATAAATCCTTAGACGCGATTTGGGAAGGTGGACGCCAGCAGGGCACATATAGCAAAAATTAAATTAAAAAGTCCGACACAGAGTCGGACTTTTTTATAGCTTCGTTTTTAATGATTGACCGCAGCAAGTTGCTGAGCGTTATAGCGTGCGCCCATGTTTGGATATCTCGCAATAATCTCTTCAATTTCTGCCAAATCTGCCGCTGTTAAATGAAGGTCTACAGCACCTGCATTTTCCACAAGTCGCTCGATTTTACGCGTACCCGGAATTGGCATAATGTCGTCACCTTGCGCCAAAATCCAAGCCAAAGCCAGTTGAGCCGCTGTCGCATTTTTGCTTTGAGCAAACTCGCTGAATGCTTGCGCCAAGCTTTGGTTATTTTTCCAGTTATCGCCTTGATAGCGTGGCAACTGACGACGGAAATCGTTTTCGTCTAGGCTACCCACATCAAGCGTATTGGTGATTAAACCACGTGACAGCGGTGAATACGGCACAAGGCTAATACCTAACTCACGAATGGTTTGCAAATGAGTTTGCTCAAACTCACGGGTAAGTAGCGAGTATTCATGTTGAACCGCTGCAATCGGGTGAATCGCATTTGCTTTACGAATAGTTTCAGCCGACGCTTCACTGAGTCCTAGGTAACGAACTTTACCTTGTTTGACCAAGTCAGCCATTGCGCCAATGGTATCTTCAACCGGAACATTCGGGTCAATGCGGTGCGCATAATACAAATCAATTACGTCTGTATTTAAGCGTCTTAAACTGTTTTCGACCGCAACTTTAATCCACTCAGGTGAGCCGTCGATATAAGACTCTAAAGAGTTCTTTGGGTTAAGGTTATCTTCTTTATAACGAAAGCCAAATTTGGTCGCCAAAAATACTTTGTTGCGGTGTTTTTCTAAAACTTTTGAGAGTAAAACTTCGTTTGCGCCGTTGCCGTACATGTCGGCAGTGTCCCAAAAGTTAATGCCGAGGTCTAAGGCCTTTTCTAGAGTTGCAATGCTTTGTGTGTCGTCTGAGGCACCATAGGCAAAGCTCATTCCCATGCAACCTAAACCAAGTGCTGATACTTTTTCGCCTGTTTGTCCTAAAGTTCTATATTTCATTTTTCACACTCTTTTTGCAAAATCACTTGAGTAGAAAAACTATAAAATGCTTTGGCTCAAACTGACGTATAACATTCAAACCAATAATTATAAAATTCAAACAATCTGTTTTTAGGCCACACAGTCTTCACGGAACTTTTTAGGTGAAAAGCCAGTATTTTTCTTAAAGAAATTGGTGAAATACGCTGAATATTCAAAGCCTAAGCTATAGGCAATTTCAGAAATATTCCAACTGGTGTGCTGTAGCAGCGCTTTGGCTTCTTGCGTAATACGCGAGCTAATATGCTCAGAGGTGGTTTTACCTGTGGCTTCTTTTACAGCTCGGTTTAAATGGTTTACATGCACAGACAGACCGTAGGCATAGTCATTTGCAGTTTTGAGTTTAAGCTGAAAATGGGGCGAGTCGATCGGGAACTGGCGTTCTAATAATTCAAAGAATAAATGGCAAATCCGAACCGCAGCATTGCTATGTTTTTCAAACTGTTGGGTCGGTTGCATTTTCATGGCTTCATGCACAATTAGGTGCAAATAATTTCTTAAAACGTTGTATTTATGAATATAGTCTGAATTTATTTCAGTCATCATCTTTTTGAAAATAAATGAAATTTCTTCAACTTGTTGATCATTTAAAAAATATAGCGGGTCGCCGTCGACCTTAAACAGCGGGGAGTCTTTTAAAAAGCTTTGTCTTGATTCTTGGTTTACAAACTCTTCGGTAAATAGACAAAACCAGCCTGCCTGTTCAGGCGAATTAATTTCCCATGCATAGGGAACCATTGGATTTGAAAACAGTAAAGCAGGGCGGTCGACTCGTATCCAGCGGTTAGCGTAGTGAAGTTCGCCTGTGCCTAAAACCAGTGAAATTTTATAATAATCGCGGCGGCTATAAGGGGTGAGAAATGAGCAGGCATCGCGTTGGAACACGTTAAAATGTCCAAACGAGGTTGATGGAACCGAATAATCGCTATCTCTGGTTAAAGAAAAGCGGCGATAAAAATCATGTATGGTTTCCATGTTTTTGCCTGCATGCCTTATTAATTTACTTAAAGTTATAAAATTCAAACTTTATTTACTGTAGCTTTTATTTATAGCGCGATCAATCTGTTCATTTAAACAGGTTTGAAAATGAACGATAAATTAATAATGAAATAACCAGACAAACTAAACTTTAAGAAAATATATTGTTAAATCACTATGCTAATGAAAAATAAAAAATAATCTTTATAAATGAATAGCCAATATCACATTGACACTCAAAAACTCGCGGATTATCCTTTGCCTGCTGGCCACATTGCCAGCCGGTTGTAGCAGGCCGAGTACACATACAGCGCATCAGATTTGCTCCTTCTGAGGGGGAGATCTATGTGTAAAAAAACCACCGTCCCCCTCACGTTGCGGTAGGGTGATCTGACCCCATAAAGTTGGACAGTTAGTTAAGCAGTTTTTAAAAACTGGTTTCTATATTGTACAGGGGATAAACCTTGTAGCTTCACCTTGATTCTCTCATGATTATAATAATGAATGTACTCTCGTATAGTTTTCTCTAACTCATCAGTTGATTGAAATTTTTCACCATGAAAGCACTCCGATTTTAATATTCCAAAGAAGCTTTCTATTACAGCATTATCTAAGCAATTTCCTTTACGAGACATACTTTGAATTAAACCATGTTGCTTTAATTGCTGTTGATAATGAGCCATTTGATATTGCCATCCTTGATCTGAATGGAGAATTGGTTTCTCATGTCGCTTAAGTTTAGCTAAAGCATGAATGAGCATATCTTTCACTAACTCATAATTGAGTTTACGTTGGATCCGGAAGGTAATAATTTCCCCATTAAATAAATCTATAATTGGTGATAGATAAAGTTTTTCACCGTTAACATTAAATTCCGTCACATCAGTTGCCCATTTCTGGTTGGGACGGTTCGCTTTAAATTGCCGTTGCATAATGTTATCGGCCACCATCCCGACACAACCACTTTTATATGAGCGATATTTTAGTGCTCTGATACGTGATTTAAGTCCCATAGTTTTCATAAGACGATATACACATTTATGGTTGATTATTATTCCTGTACTTTTCAGAGCAAGAGTAATTCTACGATAGCCATAGCATCCCTTATGCTTGTGATATATGGACTTGATCTGCTGTTTTAACTCAGTATATTTATCCTTAGAGCGTACAGCTTTCATGTGATAGAAATAAGTACTACGAGCGATCTTGGCAATACTGAGTAAGAGCTTTAATGGATAAATTTGCCTTAATTCTGAAATAACTTGAACACTGTCTGCAGTAGAAATTGAATTTAGGTACGTTGCTTCAGTTTTAAGGCTTTTAGCTTTTTTAAAAAGGCAACCTCTGCTCGTAAAGCGGTCACTTCATCAATGAGCTCCTGCTGAGATTTATCTTTGTCATCTTTTACAGACTTGGTTATTTTAGTTTTATCTTGTTTAAGCATATTGGTATAAATCCTCGTGGTATTAAACCCAGCAATCCCTTCTTTATGATACTGAGCTAGCCACCTTCTTAAAATTGACGTCCCGCTCAGATTTAACCGTCTTCTAACTTCTCTTACCGGTATCTTATCAAGAAGCATTTGTACAGCCTTGATTTTAAATTCGGAAGAGTAGTAGGTTTTTTTAGTTTTAACATTCAGGCCATCTTCACCTTGTGCCTTATAGTTTTCAATCCATAAGCGGATGGTTTGGAGATCTACATTAAATTCTTGTGAAAGGATTTTATATCCTTTACTTCCCTCTAAATAAGCTTGAATGACTTTTAATTTTAACTCTTTTGAATGCTTCGGAATTGGCATAGAGCACACCTCATAAGTTTTAAAAGTCTAACTTATGGGG
>NZ_JFXG01000033.1:0-23833 GCF_000588015.1 Acinetobacter sp. 1294243 | reverse complement strand
CTATAACTGAGGTCACCTAAATAGCATGCATAAGTTATGTAAGTTACGCTACTTAAATAAGTTAAGGCGCTAAAGTGATAAAAGCAACATGATGACTATAGCACTGAGCACTGGTGATTTAAGTCAATGCTGCAATCCGCATCATCGTTGGAATAAGTGGACAGATTCCTGATAAAGAGTGCTATAACTTACGTCACTTAAATAGGATACATAAGTTATGTAGGTTACGTCACTTAAATAAGTTAAGGTGCTAAAGCGATAAAATCTACACGATGAGCACATAACACTGGTGATCTAAGTCAATGCTGCAATCCGCATCATCGTTGGAATAAGTGGACAAATTCCTGACAAGGAAATTGCAGCGGGATTGGCTAAAGTTACTGCGCTAATTATCAGTTGAGATGTCGTTATTGATTATGCCTTATACGGAACTTAAGAATTGGGCCTCGTTGCGAACAGCAAAGCCAGAAATCCTGCAGCTCCGCGGACGCTGATAGGTAGACAAATTCCTGACACGAAACACTATAACTGAGGTCACCTAAATAGCATGCATAAGTTATGTAAGTTACGCTACTTAAATAAGTTAAGGCGCTAAAGTGATAAAAGCAACATGATGACTATAGCACTGAGCACTGGTGATTTAAGTCAATGCTGCAACCCGCATCATCGTTGGAATAAGTGGACAGATTCCTGACAAAGAGTGCTATAACTTACGTCACTTAAATAGGATACATAAGTTATGTAGGTTACGCCACTTAAATAAGTTAAGGCGCTAAAGCGATAAAATCGGCTTTGTTGCACAAAGCTGTTCGTAAGGTCTAATTCAGCAATATAATTTCCGAATGAAGAAGCCTACACCAAATATCTACCGTACAATCAACTGGTCCAAATACAATCAAGCCTTAATTAATCGAGGAAACATTTCGATTTGGTTTGATCCTAAAACTCTGTACTAGCTCAAACCCTATTTGAATATGAGAGCATGCTCTTAATTTGGATTCCATTTACGTTGCCGTTAAAAAATCAATATTTTGTTGAATTCGTGATTGAATCATCTGTAGGGTAGGTTCTCGAATTTGATTGGGATACAGGCGCTGCGCAATTTGACTAAATTGAAGTGCAATTTCTCGCATGGCTAAGATGATCTCATCGACTTCTAGAGTAGTCAGATTCGCTTCTGAAGTACCGAGTTTATGTATGTCATTTCGGGAAATATTGAGCGCTTCTCCCATAATGTCCATTTGATGATAACCACCTGGACCTTCACAGAAGGTCACATCATAGGCTGGAGCTAATTTCCATTGACCATTTTTTGCCATGAGAAATGAAAAGTTCTTGGTATGATCATTCCGATTATTGAAAAGTACATTAAACACAGCACGTTTAAAAGCATGCTTCCTTTCTCGCACATCTTGCGTACACATCAAAGTTGCCCGGAGAAAATTGCGATAGTCTAGGCTACCTGGAACTTTATAGTCTGCTCCGGTATATGCAGCCAAACTCTGCATTGGAATCCGCATGCCATTTTGACGGTTGAATCGTTTAGAAGCAAAAGCTGTTAAACCATTGGGCAAATTAAAGAAATAGGTATCTGGAGTCTCGATTGCACAAAGTCGCAAACATTCTGCATAGACGGCTTCAATGGCGCAGACTTCAGGGTGCTCTTGCTGAGCAGGAAACTTAATCAGCCAGGCTTCATGTTGATTAGAAGCTTGAGTCGAAAACTCTAAATTGACAGGATCTCAGTAAACCAATGCTTTGGGTCTGGCACCTTGGGGGGAGCCCCCCATGACCAGCAAATGTTGTAAAAATTCGCCACCTTCTCCTTTGAGGACTTCTTGGACCTCCTGTGCCAATTGCGGCAGGGGGATATTCTCTGAAGTTTGCATCTCTGCGACATAGGGTTCAAAGGAGAGGGCCCCCATTGCATGGGTGCTAATATAAGTTAGACGTTCCAAAGGGCCGATTCGTGCTGGATTCAGTCCAATTTTTCGAAAATATCGATCCATCAACAACAAGCCCCAACCATCTGGTAAAGCGTCATAGACTGGACCTGGGAGTCCCATTTGATGAGTAGGAAAACCCTGTCTGAATGGTAGACCTTTTAAAGGGAGTAAGTAAGAAGAGAGCTCAACACCTCGCTGTATTGCTTCTGGGCTATATTCAAAAGCAATGTTGGGTCTACCAGTTGTGGCAGTTGAACTAATCAGCGTTCCCCACAGCCAAGTTTCACCCCAACCGTTGTAATAAACATTAAGTCTATTGAGCATTATCCCTTCCTCTTAATACGCTGTCGCTTACTTTGACTCTCATAGCGTAAAATGTCATTTACACTGTTAAGCTGAGGTTGGAACAGCTCCTGAAGTTCGTTTAATCGGCCCAAGACCATCGCGATTCGTACTAAGTTTTCAACAGATACATTTCGTCCCGCTTCAAGATTCGAAACCGTATTCACGCCGACACCTGCGCGTGCTGCAACCTCAGCTTGAGACAGCTCCTGAAAGAGTCGTTGCTTACGTAAACGCTCACTTAAAAGAGTCACAACTTCTTCGGGTTTAGTGAAATATAAATCCATTAAATTGGGTCTTAAACTTTAATAATTTAATTAAATCACAAAATAATGGAATTAATCTATAGCTATAGTGTGGTTGAGGAGGGCTTTGTTGCACAGCACATCGGAAGGTAGGTATGGTCTTTGGGTATCGGTTACAGAAATTCATCAGGATGTACTTTGACTGATTGTTGATAAGAAAATCTCAGTATTTAATTTTTTCTTTTTGGTCACATTACTTAGAAAGGGTTCTTCGAAAAGTAGTTCATATTTTAAAAATCTTATAAATATTGAGGATATTTTCTTAAATGCTTTCAACATAGCATGCGGGGATATGTAACTCGTACGGGCTTAGTCTGCCTTTTAGTGTGAATTTTTTGGGCGTGAGAGGGGGAGAGGTGTAAGGGCAAGCAATTTATATCGTGGATACTTCTAAATTATTTATGTAATAGAAGGCGGCAAACATGGATTTTGAGGTAATAACACTAAATCTAAAAAAATTGGAAGAATAATTTATTAAATTATTGTTTTTATGTGGCTGTTAGTGATGTTATGAATAATAATAAATTTTTTCTTAAGGAATTTTACCTAAAAAATTGATCAGATAATTTTCTTTAAATGTCATGTATACATAAATTTGACAGTTTGAAGGGATCGGTATGTGCATTTTTCACAAGGTTAAAGATCGACCATAAATGTGATAAACGGTAGAGCATCATTGAAAAATGAATGGATTTAAACACTACATGTATGCACGGAAAAAAGTATCCCTGCGGTTCTGCTGACAGGCTGTATTGAGCATTGAATGCAAATGATGTAGTAATTGTCTACATGCTATAAGACTAGCATGATGAAGAATGAAATGTAGTTGCTAATATCTAACTTGGGTTGAAAAGCATAGCGTTGTTATTCGGAGAAGTGAGGTGAGCCATCCTTCTCTTATACTTAAAATGATACTTACTCAACTGATCTCGACTCATGGGCTGGTTCCAATTAGATGGATAATAACTTCCATCCCCTATTTTTCTTACTACATTTCTTGCATTTAATCCCTTCTTTGGAGATTTGATTCAGCATCACTGTTGTCGATTGGATCAAATCAATGACATAGTTCGTTGGTTCAGGAAAAGCAGAAGAGGCTGCTTTATTGCAAAAGAGAACATTTGGATCAAATGGATTGGATTACACAAAAGCCATGATACAGCCACAGAGCAATTCACCTGCATGTAATCTGTAACATCCATTCCGGTCATCAGACGAAGATTAATCTGAAATTTAAGCACTAAACGCCATAAATCTATGTATAGGCAGACTTTTTTGAGACATATGTTGATAAATATGCGGCAAGTTACATTGCTTAAAAGTCTATCTAAGTTAACGATCTATTCAATTCTAGATAAGTAATCTGAATATTACGATCCTAAATTACCCGAAGAGTATTAAGATTTCTAAGAATCGTGTTTGTTGGTTTATTGGGTAAATTAACCAGTGGAATGAAGCAAAGATAATGGCTTATTAAGGATTGTGGGCCCCGACTACTTAAATTTTAGGTATTTTGAATAAAGCATATTTCAAAAATCTGAATTAATGGATTTAAATTACCATAAAAACCTTCAATATTGGCTTGAATCCATTGTTGTTGAGAGTCAATGCGAGACCAATCAATACCATAACCACAATGAGCAATCAGATGCTCAAAGAAAATCCGTTGTGTACGTCCATTGCCTTCACGGAATGGGTGTATGACATTAAGCTCACAATACAAGTCGGCAAGTTGAGGGATCAATTGTTGTGATGCTAAGCCTTGAAAGTACCTTTTTTCTTGAAGTGGTTTAAGTAATTTAGTAGTTTCAATTTCAATACGGGAAAAATTACAAAAACGGGTATCACCTTTGGAAATATCGATTTGTCTTAACTTTCCTGCCCAGTCGTATAAGTCGCCAAAGAGCTGCGCATGAATTGATTTTAAGTATTGTAAGTCGTAAGGTGGTTCAGCATATTCAATGAGGCTACTTGCTAATCCAGACAGTTCCAGTTCAGCTTGTTCTAAAATTTGTTCATCACGAATATTGAGTTTATTTTTTAGGATATTTGTGCCAGGGTAACAATACAGGCTGTCACCCATTTCCCCATATTTATCCATACATGCACCTGACTAAGATTCGGGTTGCGAATACTTCTTATATTTTTGCAAGATTTCAGCTTTATTCTGTTGAGTTGTTTGAGCTGTCGTTGTAATGCCTTCAAGCTTTAGGCTGGCTTGATAGTTTTGCGAACGTGTCGCTTGAATATATTTTCTTTTCTGTTCAGTGGTTCTGAGCATTTCTAAACTCCATTGATGCTACACGTGACGTAATAAGTATAGCAGAGAATCTTTTTGATCAATGCTGCATACACAGCATATCGAAATGTAATACAACGGTATTATTTCATGTAATAACAGAAAACTAAAAAAAATTGGAAGAATTCTTAAAATTTAGACCGCCCTAGATAAGTAAACCGTATGTATTTGTTGAGAATTGTAATTTTGAGAAAATTTAGTTGATAAATTAAATGAAGTTTCATATACAAAGATATGCTCATTTTTTATATCGATAAAAATGTTAAAATTTGACTATTTGGTAAAAAATATAGAAATTTTTATGGGGCAATTTATCATGCCCTTTTGCTTTGACCGAAAAAATTTTCAACTTGAGATAGTAAAAATTAACTCAGAACTACTGAAAATCAAAAAGATTAAACAGAGTCAGAAAGTAGTAGTACAAGCAAAGTTCAAAATAATCTATGTTAAAATTTGGCAAAAAATCTTGCTATTGATGCAAACGGAGCCAGGCTTACGTGTGCATTCTAATTATGTTGCAATCTTACAGTTGATACATAATCTTGATGATTTTATCGAAAAATCACAACAACATTTGTGCTTTGAAAGAAAAGCTCAGAAAGAACTGGGTGCTAAATTTTTTGCAAGATTTTTTAAGCTAACAAAGAATTCAATAAAGGATCAACTTTTACCAAATTGTTCTGATCACAATGAATTTAAACAATGTAGCGTGATAAAAATATTAAGCGAAAATGAATATGCCGAAGATTGAAGCAGAAGAGCAATTTTTAGATTTAGCAGAAAAATTCCAAAACGATTATTGCTTATTACGCAATCATGTTGTGAATACACAATTTGTCGATCTATCAGATGATTTACGTGAAAAAGCCCATGCTCTATATAAGGAAGCGCAACAGATATATGGCTATATATCTAGCTCTAGACAATTAGGTAAATATTATTTTCTAGCTTCTTTAAGTTATTTTGCATGTCCGACTACTAGTAATACTCAAGAGCTGTCGTCTGAACGTTATTTGATTCTACAAGCGAGTTTTTTAACATATCGGCAGTATCAAGAATTTGCAAAAATTGATAAAGCTGAGAATAAGCAAAAACATGTTTGTGACCTTTTACGCTATGTCTCACGATATGTGCTGGATTCTAATAATGCTGAATTATTTCATGAATGTAGTAAGCTGCTAAATTGTTATGTCACGTACGAACGTAATTTGAAAAAAGAGGATCGTAATCAACTTTTTAATATTAAAGATTTCAAACAAGTACAAGTCATAGAGTATTTATCGGCTCTATTAATAATTTTTAAAAGACTAGATGATCGTCGTGTTGTTCATCGTCAGCGTAAGTCAAAAAAAAGCAAAGTTTTGAAATGGCCAACTAGAAATGAACTCAAAAAATTTCGTGAAATAAAAGCAGGTAAGCATGAAGATATCGGACATAACGCAAAGATCAGTTTTTATGATGCCTCTCTTTACAAAGATGAAGATGGTGAAATTGAGTTATTGGACACTGAAGTAGAATTATACTCTGAAGATGAAAAAACTAAAAATTTTAATCATTTAATTAGTGATTATGCTGCGTATTACACGCGGCATCGCCAACGCCGTCATGCGCCATTTATTACAAATCCACATTATTTGGCGCCAGATATACTGAAGCAAATTGTTTATGTGCTAAGAGCTGAATTATCAGGACGACCGAGGAATGCGGCGATCGCTGCTGCCTGTTTATTGTCTTTATTGACGGGATTATCACCCGTTGCACTGATGAATTTTAATGACCTTATTCAGGAGGGTACGTTGATCCAAAATGGTTCAAGTAGACGTCGCGAATATTTACTAAAATTAAATCTTACAATTACAGAGCAGAAGATTAAGAGCTTAAATCATGTGCGATGGAATGAAGTGATAACACATCAACTACATTTACCTTCTGCTTGGTTTGACTATATAGAACAAGCATCGAATCCACTAATTTCTTCAACACACATTAATACCAAACTTAAGAATTGGCTTGATAATCGGTTTGTAGGTTCGATCACTGTTGAAAAACTGCAGGCTCAATTATATTTTCATATATATTATGAAACATATAATGAATATCTTGCTCATGTAATTGCTGGGCGGGATAGTCAGCATCACATGCCTGGTATCTATTATGGAGGGCTACCGAAAACTCAACTCAGTAGCACATATCTAGCCTTTGTAGAAACAGCACTTACACCACATTCCTCGCAATTTACTGAAGACACGGCTGAACTCAAAATATTGCGACAACAATTCCAAGTGCAATCTGCATTATCTATAGGAAGGATAGGGAGCCAACTGGCACTTGAACCCGATTTTGTGAGAGAGCAATTCGATAATTTACATAGACATTGTCACGAAAACATCCAAAAAGATAAGCACATTATTAATCAACTTAATGCATATGCGTGTTGGATGTGGCATATCAGCTTGTTGAGTTTGGCAAGTCGGCCTAAAAAAAACCTGTTGGGGAATTTGGATGATTATTGTGTTGAGCTCAAGCTTTTATATGTAAACGATAAAAGAAATAGTAAAGCAAGAAAAGATGGTCGTTTTATCCCTTTATCTGATTTTTTCATAAAAACACTGCAAAATTACACAGCCTTTTTAGAACAAATTATTGAAGCGTACGGCTCATTTTTTAGACAAGTCTTTGCAAAGAAGAAGATTACTGTAAATGATCTTTTTGGCAAGGTCATTTTTAGTAAAGAGAATCTTCCGATGACTATTAGAGAGTGGCAGAGTAAACGGATTAAGTTAATCCCGTTATCAAGGATCTGGGTAAATACATATATGCAAGGAGTCTTTCCCAAAAAAATGTATTCGAATTGGTTACGTCATTTTGATATGAATTTTTTGATGTATGCAGAAGAAAAAGAAGAAAAAGAAGAAAAAAAAACTGCTTTAGCATTCCATTTAATTCAGGCTCTTTATGGTCATGACCAACGTGACCGAGAGGCTTTTCATCCGTATTCTTCACTTATTCCAAATGTCTATGTACAGCAAGCCCGCCAGCAATTGCAAGATAATGTCAAATCTTTATCGATTAAACACTTAGAGCGAAAATAGTTGTATGCAAAAAATCAAAGAACTAATAAAAACACAACTAGAAGATCTATTTGTTGATATTCAGAAATTGGTGAAAAAGTCGCTAGATAGACAGCCTTTTTTACCTGAAGTACTGACGCAAGACATGCAGCAAAAAATTGATCAGCAGATCGCTGAAAGATGGCATGACATTAAAGATAGTGCTGATTGTTTGAGTCAAGATTTGAGCCGAGCCGAACAAGCAGAACTGATGCAATTTACTGAAGATGAATTTAATAATAGAAGGAAGCAATTCAACCAGAATGTAGATAAAAAATCATACAGAATTAGGCTAAATCCACATACTAAACGGATCGTACTGCCTAGAAAAATTGAGAGTACAGAGTCACGATTAGAACAGGGGCATTTACATATCCAGGTAGTCAAAGAATTAAGGCAGTATTGGCAAGATTCATTTGAATATTGCGTTGAACCGAAGTACTTATGGGGAAATTTATGCTTAAGTTTTATATATATTTCAGGCTGTGCAGATGAACAGCATTTGATTACTATTCAGAAGCAATTGCAGGATGCCATTGAGCTTGGTACAGATCTAAATTGTTTCTGGTTATACCATTCTGATTACCAAAGGATCACTAATCCATTGGTACTACATTATCGTGTTGAAAACTCTCAATATGGCAACGATGTAGAACAGGGAAAGTTGTACCAATGGAAACATGTTTTTTTTAACCCCTATGCGCAGTTCATCTTGCAATATTTAAAGAAGTTGAAAGCTACTCAGAAAGAATTTCGTCTGCTACAGTCAGTTGAAGATTGTATTTTAGAAAGCTTGAGTAATATAGGCAGGAAAAAAAGTCTGGGTGATCTGCAATATCAAATTAAACGCCGTGGATTTCGTGCATTTAATGATGTGCAAATGGTACTCGAATTTAATCCAAACCTCAGTATAGATATATTTTTGAGTAATGTGCTTCAGCAAGAGATTAATACCGTCGCCTTACGGCCATCCGAATTTGGATTGCTGTGGAATAATGAATGCAATCAAGTCATAGAACCAGAGAATCACCCTATTCATTTTGAACAAGAGCAGTTACATCCTGAAGTTCCGACTGCTCAAAGCAAATTACAAACGATTCCGTATGAGTTGATGTTGTTTGATCAAAAGAAACGTAAAGGTCAAAAAGTTGAGCGCTTAGATAAAAAGAGGAATAAAGAAGAACGCACGCTACGTTTTTGGCAAGAAATCAGAAGGGTGTTAGAGAAGAAGATGCGTGATGCAAATACGG
Organism: Acinetobacter sp. 1294243; assembly: GCF_000588015.1. Classification (NCBI taxonomy): domain Bacteria; kingdom Pseudomonadati; phylum Pseudomonadota; class Gammaproteobacteria; order Moraxellales; family Moraxellaceae; genus Acinetobacter; species Acinetobacter sp. 1294243. Next base: position 14,581 of record NZ_JFXG01000033.1, on the reverse strand, counting down.
AAGAAAAGTCTTTAATTGAAGCCCAATTACGCTTAATTCACTGGTTAGTGCATTTAAAAAAAAGAGGGCTTCAATTATCAACTATTGAAAGCTACTTAGGATCATTTGCTAAAGAATTTATATTTGAAATTTGGCTTAATAAATTGGATTTAAAGCAACAATCCATTGATGATTATGAAGATTTATATCGACAGTTGTTGAAATATAGCAGTGAACGAGATGCACAAGCAACTCAACGTGAAGCTGTTAAAGGAAAAACCTCTCGTAAGATGCACCAAACAGCAGAATACCGTTTTGGTCGCCTAAAAGATTTTCATCAATTTTGTATAGATAATTTTAATGCACCAGAGGTATTGGTGTTACAGAATTCAAGTTTTAAGCATTTACAAATTTGCAATGCACGCCTAGTAAGCCCTTTGTTATTTGGCAAGCTATTGGAAAAACTAGAACATTTAAGTCAAGAGCCAACGGCATCAGAGTGGGTCGATCATCTGAGTTGTTTAAAGCTGATGTATTTACTAAGTTATAGAACTGGACTCCGATTAAATGAAGTTCGTTGTCTTAAAATACAAGATATTATTTGCCCAGAGTTACTTTATAAAGAAAAAGAAAATACAGCTTTTAATAATATCACGCTTCATATTCAGAACAATTCATATCGCCGTCTGAAAACGCAAAGTGCAAATCGTCAAATACCATTGAAAATTGCCTTGTCAGAACATGAGTTTTTAGTAGTACAACATTACATACAACATCGTTATGAACAATATTTGTTTAATCAGCAGGATGATCTACTTTTTAGTGTTAATCATCGTGTATTAACTGATCAATGTATCAGCAAAATTACAGTAGAGTTGTTTAACCAAATATTAGGTATGCATCATGGCTTTAGTTTTCATACGTTGCGCCACAGTGCTGCTAACTATCTAGCAATAACTTTGCTGGGTTCAAAAGAAATGATTAAAACATATACAGATTGTCCTTGGGTAAAAGCAAAAAAGATGCGTGATTTATTGTTTGGTGTTAAAGCACGTGCTCATGAAGAGATTATTCAACATAAATGGCAGGTGCTTGCCTCTTGGATGGGGCATAGCAGTATTGAACAAACGGCTTCAAATTATCTTCATGTTTTGGATTTATTAGCAGTCGATCGAATTTACAATTCGCCGTGTATCATTTCAAAAAAAGTCCTAGAACAGTGTTTTGGTCCAGTGAATTCAAGTACAGAGTACATAAACTTAAATCGTTATACTCAGCAGCAGAAATGGTTTAACTCTTATCAGCAAACACAGCCAGTTATGATTGCTGGTCGACAAGAAAAGAAGTTTAGTATCGAGAATAGTACTCTGACGCCTTTTCAACGTTTGATAAGTTTAAGAGATGGCCGTTCAAGCGAAGATATTCAAGCACAAGAATGGATGCAGCGATGTCAATTTATGAGCACTAAATGGATGGACCCCAAAAATTTTAATTTAAAAACGAATTATGTTAGTAATAAAAATTTAGATGTGGGTTGGTTTGATGAGCTTTACGACAAAGCTAAGAAACTGACACGTTCTGATGAAATAATTCCTCTCCTTGATTTGCATAACCAACATGATAAGGGGAAAGATATACCTAAAGAGTTGAACGTGGTCAATGCACTTAAGGTATTATTATTATTTGGAAAATTACGTAAAAACTTTCTACATTTTCAATGCATAAAGAAAGATGATGAGCAACAAATTGCTAATTTTATTGCTGGTATAGAGCCAATTATTGGAGATCACCTAAATTTAGACAAACAGAATTATCCAGTTAATCTGAAAGTGCTTGAGAGAACAGTTAAATTTAGTTTTCAAAGAGTTGTTGGTCCTAATAAAAAAAATGTTACTCTACTGGTTATATTTAATTTAATGTTAAAAATCATGCAAGAAGATGAACTATGGTTAAAATAGCCTAAGCAGATTAAAAAGGGGAATTTAAAAGCTTTAGCATCACAGTTTGATTACTGGATTTTAAACAATAGTGTGAAGATTAGCGCTTTGGTAAATCGATGAGCTAAAGTGTTGTAGTCCAAACTCGATCTGACAGTTACCCATTTTTGAGCTGTTGATTAATTTATCAAAAAAAATCAAGCCACCCACGGGTGGTTTTTTATTGCGAGGTCAAAATGGAATTCCGACATGTTGTTAAGAACCATTGCGACATTTCACCAGTAACTAACTTTCTTAATGTGAATCATGCTAAGGCAGCGAATGAAGGGAAGCCGTTAGTTGTATTGATCGCACCACAAGAGAAAGATCGTTCGAAGGCTCAAAACCGTTTGTACTGGATGTGGCTTAATCAATGGGCTAAACGTCAAGGTAAAGATAAAGATTACGAGCATCTGTTCTTTAAGAAAAACTTCTTAGCAAAAATCTATGATTGCGATGACGTTGGCCAATACAAGAAAACATTCAAGGCTGTAAGAGAGTTGAAAGATTCTAAGCATCCTCTCTACCAAGATGTAGCAAGTGGCCTATGTGAGCTAATGAGCACTACAGACGCAAGTACAGTTCAATTAACCGAATACTTAAACGACATTCATGCTTTCTGTAATAAAAACGGGTGTTATTTGGAAACGCCTGATGATCTTAAGTAGGTGCTTGAATAGTTGCTGATTTCATATTATTAATGTCTCTCACTTTATAAAATGAGAAACTAACAAATGGTAATGAATAATATTGAATATGATGCGGTGGTTGAAAGTGCGAAAATCAAAGCGAAAAGCGATATAACAGTAGCGGTTTTAAATAATGCAGCAAGTACTGGTTTAGTTGCAATTAATGATGCAAGTAAAGAAAAGCTTATAGAGTTTATCAAAAAACTGCATGATCAGATTGATGAATAATATGAACCGCCCTTAAAGCGGTTTTTTATTGCTAGTAGAATATTTAAGGTACCTTTTCTAATAGGCACATACTATTAAAGTGTTTTTTATTTATTTTTTAGATTGAAAAGATTGCTATTTGAGTAATTTAAATATAAAAATCTTTATTGATTGAGCGTAGTTGTTATACAGGATATTTATAAGGATTTTAAAATGACAATTATCACATTGCTTGATGTTGAGACGAAGAAGAAGGTGATAGTTCGGTCCGTAATAGACCCAATAGCAAGAATAGACAAAAAAGGGAATATACAAATTATTCAAATTCATAAATGGCTATATGATGAATCTGGAGATTTCGTTGATGAAGACTTATATGAGGCACTCAACAATGGAGAAGTTGGAATATACTTAACTTTGCAGTATATGATCATTGATATTGAAAATTAATTATTTTATTTTTAGTCAGTTTGAGTTCTTACTCTCTAGAGCCTAATGGTTACTGCACATAAGACATTATTAAGTATTACCTATTGATGGACACATATTCTTTATAAGTCTTGATAAGTAAAAAAATTATGTAGGCTAAAAATAAAACCATTTAAAAAAAGAAATCTTTATCTATTTAAATATGAATATTTGATATTTTTAATTCAATCCCTATTGCTAGTGCTTAAATATTATGCCAATATGAAGTTGGAGATATTTCCGAATAGATATTTCCTATTTCAGGTTTAAGCGTTTTTTTTCGCTAAGTCCATTTCTGAATAAAAATAGGAAGTGGGCTTTTTTATTTTTAAATATTTCTGTATTATCAGTGTGTTGCTGTAGGTAACACTAAACCTTGTTGATCAGCGCAAATATCAAAAAGGGGGAGCTTGCCTACTAGGCAAGCTTTTTAAATTGATCAACTAAACACAATAATCCATTTCAAAGCTCATTAGAAAAATCAAACTTTCCTAGCTTTTATTCGTACTAATTTATTGAATCTAATCGTCTTTATAATTTTAAAAAATTCCTTAAACTAAAAAATGGAAAATTTCTTGTTGCAACATTGTTATAATAGGACTACCTTAAGAAAAAATACTTTATAAAAATGAGGAGCTGCTGAAATGCCACAGTATCTCATGTTTGCGGAAAATGTTTATAACAAAATTAAAGATGAGGAATTATTTTCACATGACTGTATTGAAAATATGAACTTACTTATGACATGTATACGCAGAGAAATTGAGGGAACAGAATTTAAATTAAAATTTAATTTTATTGATTTTGTTGAATTGTTCAGTAGACCATTAGATGAATGTAAAGTAAAAATAGATGTGAGTTTGATTCCTCCTCATAATTCAGAAGGTGAGTATATTTTATGGTTAGCTGGATTTATCGAAAAAATTACAGAAGGTGGACCTAAACCACCTCCGCCTATAAAGAAATTTATTCCAGAGTATATGAGCTTGAAATCTGAATTAGATTTTTTACCTTTAAATGAGGAAAAAATTCAAACCGAAGGTAAAGAAATTACGGATTACTTTAATTCAAAGCTCTATAAGTCAACTTTTAAGAAGTAATACTATATTGCCTGTGAGTTTAGCCACCGCCTAAGGGCGGTTTTTTTTATGGGTAAGAATAATGGATTCTACAGAATACTTTTGGCTTACTCGGAAAAAAGAACCTAAAACTAAACCTAAAAGCTGGCCACTGCCAAAGCCTACACAAAAATATCTAGAGGCAGAAGAAGAATTTACTGAAACTTTAGATAATCTGGAAATTAAATATGAAAAGAAATTTCAGTTTAAGTCTGCTAAGCACTGGCGGTTTGACTTTCATTTAATTGAGTATCGAATACTAGTTGAAATTGCGGGTGGTCCATGGTCTGGCGGTCGTAAGGGCAAACTTAAAAATAAAGCTTGTAGTCTTGATTGTTACGATGTGGCTGAAGAGATGGGCTACACCGTAGTTCGCATAGAGACAGCTTCAAGATGCCGCATTGATGAGTCTGGACTTTTGCAGTTACGGACTGAATACGCTAGTGAATGGCTAAAAAATTTAAAGAGGCAAATATTTAATGGATCAGATCAGACCATTTCCTCCAACTGATTTTATTGACCAAATAGATGAAGAGGAAGCGATTCGCATAGTACCTGCGTCTGATTTAAAAAATTGGGTAGTTGCTAATTTTCTTACACTTGGTGGACCTTTACATAATCCAGATCATGACCATATCGCTGAGATGCTTCATGACAATGAGGGGTTTTTGGCTTTTGCATGGGCTTCTACTGCTTATACGAGAGCTAAGCGCATGGTGCTCGGCCAATGTGAAAAGGTTATGTTTCAACAAGGCGGCTGGAAGAAAGCCCGTCAAGAGTAGCAAATGCGTGATTGGTTCGGTTTTGTTCCAATTTACTTAATCACTATCGATGCAAGCTTTTGTGAAAAGGCAAACGATAACGAATTTTGTGCTTTGCTTGAACATGAGCTCTATCACATTGGTGTAGAGCGAGATTCGGACGGTGAGATTATTTACAGCGATCATACTGGCTTACCAAAGCACTATTTAGCTGGCCACGATGTGGAAGAGTTCATCGGTGTTGTTAAGCGCTGGGGAGCTAATGACAGTGTTAAGCGGCTTGTTGAAGTCGCTAAAACCCCGCCGTTTGTTTCTGATTTAGATATTTCTAAATGCTGTGGAAACTGTGTAATTACCTGAGCCTTTTGGCTCATTTTTTTTGCCATGTTTCCTTGACGTACCTTGACGGATAGAGAGAAATGGCGACATTAAACAAAAAGCAGAAACTCTTTATTGTACAATCGCTTGCTGTGTTTAACACCCCTCAAGAAACAGTAAGTCTCGTCAAGGAGGAATTTGACATTGATGTTTCGAGACAGCAGGTAGAGTCATATGACCCTACAAAGTTTGCTGGGAGAGACTTAAGTAAGGAACTCAAAGAAATTTTCGAAAATACACGGGAAGAGTATTTGAGTCAGCCACTAAATAAAATCAGTGGAGCAAATGACATTGTTCAGTTGAAGATTTTAAGTGATTTGCTTTGGACTAAAAAAACAATGTGACCATGACAATTAAGATCGTGGACCAAATACAAAAGATCATGAAAGGGTTTTATGAGAAGAAGGGGGAACAAAATAATAAAGGTGGTAATTCTGAAGCGAACCAAACTAAAGCTGAAGTAGAACTTGAGATTAAAAAACTTGAACTTCAGAAGTTACAACGTGAGGTAAATCCACCTGAAGAGGATTACAAGCTTGTGCTGAATCCTGATGAGGAGATACCAAATGAGCCAATTCTTTAATCCTCCAGAAGGTTCAGTTCAATTAACGCCTAAGCAAGCCAATATTTATTTGTGGGGCTGGCAAAAAGAAGCTCGATTACGTGATGCTGTTTATGGCCGACGTTTCGGTAAAACATTCTTGGCCAAAGCGGAAATGCGAAGAGCCGCAAGACTAGCGGCTAAATGGAATGTTTCGGTAGAGAATGAAATCTGGTATGCAGCGCCTACCTTTAAGCAAGCAAAACGGGTTTTCTGGAAGCGACTAAAACAAGCTATTCCAGCATCTTGGCGAGCTGGTAAGCCTAATGAAACTGAATGTTCAATTACTTTAAGAAGTGGCCATATTATCCGTGTCGTTGGTCTAGATAACTATGATGACCTTCGTGGATCTGGTTTATTTTTCTTAATTATTGATGAATGGGCCGACTGTAAATGGGCTGCATGGGAAGAAGTGCTTCGCCCGATGCTTTCTACCTGTAAGTATATGGTGAACGGCGAACAGCGAGTTGGTGGCCATGTTTTAAGAATTGGTACGCCTAAAGGCTTTAACCATTGTTATGACACATTCATGGATGGTCAGCCAGGGCATCAGACTGTAAAAGCTTTTCTTACACTTCATTACAAGGTGGAAATATTCCTGAGTTTGAAATCATTGTTGCTAAACGCAAAATGGATCCTAAGACATTTAGTCAGGAACATGAAGCAAGCTTTGAGAGCTATCAAGGTGTCATCTACTATTGTTTTAACCGGTTGCTAAGTGCATCAAGTGAAACAGTTAAGGTTAATGATGTTCTTCATGTGGGAATGGACTTCAACGTAACTAAAATGGCTGCTGTGGTATATGTTCGCCGTGGTGAGCATATGCATGCGGTAGATGAGTTCTTTAATCTATTCGATACTCCAGCAATGATTGAGGCTATCCAAGAGCGATATCCTAATCACGAGGTTGCAGTTTATCCCGATGCTTCAGGTGAGAATCGAAAGTCGAGTAATGCTAGTGAGACAGATCTGGCTTTATTAAGAAAGGCAGGTTTTAAAGTCCATGTGAACAGTAGAAACCCAGCAGTTAAAGATCGTATTAACTCAATGAACGGTATGCTCTGCAATACTTTGTCTGAGCGTAGATTATTCGTAAATGTAGATAAATGTCCTCACTTTGCCAAATGCCTAGAGCGACAAATCTATGATGATTATGGACAGCCGGATAAGAGTGCCGGTTTTGACCATATGAATGATGCAGGTACATATCCAATTGCTTATTTATTTCCGATCGACAAGAAATCTGTTGGAGTTCGAAGGATTCGCGGAATGTCTTAAACAACGCACCTTTTTTGGTGCTTTTTTATTGGTGTTTTTATGGCAGTTACTGATAAACATCCGCAGTATATTGCTGCACAAAAAAGCTGGCAGATTATGCGTGACGCCGTTGCCGGCGAAGAGTAGATCAAACAGGCTCAGACAAAGTACCTAGCTAAATCGGCTGGCATGATTGAAGCAGAAAAGCAGGGGGATACTGCCGGAGAGATCTATAAAGCTTATCTAAGCCGTGCTCAGTATCCATTATGGGTTCAAGATTCGCTACGTACGATGATTGGTTTGGTTTCTAAGCTACCGCCAAATATTGTGATCGAAAGTACTTTGCTTCAAGAATTTATCGCTAATGCAACTAATGATGGATTTGGCCTTAAACAGCTCTTCATTAGAATTTGTCTTGAACTTCTGGTATTTGGTCGTTGTGGTTTGCTAGTGGATGTTGATTCCAATGGGGTTCCTTACTTTGCGCTTTATGACGCGCTTTCAATCATTAACTGGAAGGAAAACAGCATTGGTGGGCGAAAAGATTTAAAGCTTTTTGTGCTCGTGGAGCAATTTGATAATAGTGAAGATGAATTTGGCCATAACATGATTATTAGCTAATTTTAAGGTGTTGATATTATATGAAAAAAATTATTTTTTTAAGCTTAGTTCTTGGTTTGGTAGGGATTAATGGTTGCTCAAAGGTGGAAAAAGAGTCAAAAGAAGCTATCTTAAGCACCTTAAAAGATCCTGATTCAGCCCAATTCCAAAATATAAAAGGATATTGCGGAGAGGTAAATTCTAAGAATAGCTACCGTGGTTATTCAATTTGCAATAATTTGGGAAGCACACTGCACTCCAAATAAATTATCTTTAAAAGAGCGCAATGAGTGTGTAAAGGATGCATATAATCAGTCTCTTATAATGGATGCAAGGCTTAAAGGGGTTTCCAAGGAAAGCTTAAGGAATGAAATACTAACAGACAAAAATGCATCAAAAGCAGAAATTCAAGAAGGCTTAAGAGATATTGATCGTGCGTATAACAGTAATTTCAAAGATAAGGGTCTATAGGCACAGGATGTTGTTGCTAAATGTGTAAAGTTGATTGATTAGTGAATTGGTAAAAAGCACCCTAGGGTGCTTTTTTATTTAGACAAAACGCACTTCAACATGTTTACCAATTGCCGCAGCATATTTTTGCAATGTGGCAATAGATGGTGATGGTTTGCCTGTGATCAATGCTTTTTCTAGCCGTGAAACGGCAGGTACATTTGTTCCCATGCGTTCTGCGATTTGCGCTTGGGATAGACCTGCCTCTCGAAGTGCAGTAAGTACCATATCGAGCAAGGGCATTTCTTCACGTTCAATTCGTTCGTATTCGGTACGCACTGCTGAACGAGATAATGCAAGTGCTTTCATTTCTTCATGTGTTCGCATTTTTCACCTCTTTCATGCGGTCAAGTGCTAGGTTTAGATCTTGCTTAGGTGTTTTTTGGGTTTTCTTAACAAAACTATGGAGCATTACAATGCGTTTACCGACTAGTGTGCAATACATAACACGAGCAATACCTTCTTGAGATTTTAAGCGCAACTCAAATAGTCCTTTACTCATTGGTAATGTGTGAGATTCTCCTAAGTTTGCGCCGGGGGTGAGTCTATTACTTTACCCAGTGCATTATTTAATATAGTTCTATAGACATCCAAGCATTCTTTGTAATTTTCAATAAACTTAGTCAACTCTATGTCATCAGGGCTACTTAATTTACGAAAATGTTTTCACTTCCTATTATTTCACGAAAATCAAAGCTCATTGTGCAACGAATATAAATATAAGATGACTTTTAAATCAGCTTGTCTCTAATCACGAATCCGCTAATATCCTCAAAAGCTATTTTTCTTGTCCATTTACCTCTTCAAATACACCTTTGGGGTTCAAAAGCATGTGTTTGATCGGTTGACCAGTGAGCTGATTAATATCCAAAAGATCATAAACCATTTGTTGTCCTAGCTGTTCACGCCGGACGGCTTCAACAATTTCCTGCATGTTTTGAAATTCTTCAAAACTCAGAACAACAGCTTCGGGCGTATTCTTCGTATAAACAAAAACAGGTTTATGACTTTCTTTGACACATTGAATAATTTTGCTCCAAGATTTGCGAACATCAGACGCAGAAACAATCGCACCGTTTATAAAAGTTAATCGACTCATATCTAAGACCTTATACTGGATGGCAAAAATTAAATCACTTTAGAATATTGTTCCGAATGTAAGAAAACGACCGTTATTTATTATGGGGCTATTATATATTTCTAAAATTAGTAGATGATATTTGTATGTAACTATATAATCTAAAAAAATAAATTTTAAATCGTGCAAATTAAAAATAGGTAAAGCTATGCTTACTGGAGTCTATATAAATAATGTTGCTACTTATAGTGTACCAACACAATTAGATGGTTTAAAGCAGATAAATTTTATATTTGGGGCAAATGGGTCTGGAAAAACTACAATTGGTAGAATTATAGATCAACCATTAGGCTACACACATTGTTTACTTCAATGGCTTGGTGAAGAACCAATAAAAACTCTAGTCTATAATAAAGATTTTATTGATCGTAATTTCAATCAAGAAAATACCGTTAAAGAAGTTTTTACTCTAGGTGACGATCAAGTTGAGGCAGAAGGTCAAATTGCTTTATTGCGTCCACAAATGAGGGTGAATGGAAGCGTAAAAAACATCAGCCTGAATATCGTCGCCAATGGCGTAAATTACATATTGGTATAGATGCTAAAACCTTACAAATACGCGCTGTTCAGCTCACAACCAACAATGTGAGTGATTCACAGGTACTTGGTGATTTACTCGATCAGATTCCACAAGATGAGAGAGTTGACTCCGTCTATACCGATGGAGCTTATGATACCAAACAGTGCCGACAGGTCATTGCGGATCGGCAAGCACATGCAGTGATTCCACCAAGAAAAAATGCGAAGCCATGGAAAGATAAAAAGATGGGCTCGCTAGAACGCAATGAGTTGCTTCGAACAGTTAAACGTTTAGGAAGAACTATTTGGAAGAAATGGTCAGGCTATCATCGGCGAAGTTTGGTTGAAACCAAGATGCATTGCATCAAATTATTAGGGGATAAACTCAGTGCGAGAAATTTTCAAAGCCAAGTCAATCAGATTCATGCACGTATGGCAGTATTAAATAAATTTACGGACTTAGGCAGACCACATACCCGAGTTGTCATTTAAATTTGAGTAGACATGAGAAGTCTTAACTTTTAAATCTTTGTGCAACAAAGCCTTAACAAACTAGAATTTATTCTTCTATTTGAAAGGATTCTTAAAATACTCTTTTAATATGGAAATAATTAATAGTGTACTGATTAAACCTAGAAATACTATAAGAACCCACAACATACAATCCAAAGAATATTAAACATTACTGATACAAAAATAATAATATTTTTTTGTCTATTAAGTAACTGAAATTTAGTTTTCTTTACAAGTTAAGTGTTTTATTAAGTTATAATTAAAAGTAAATTTTTCCCAACTAGTATAAAGTTTAAGATTATAGGTTATTGAATTGTTTCTTATGCAAAAAAAAGTCAAGAATCTTTATTTAAGAAAAGGTGAACACTCATTTGTTCTGCAATCACAGTTTATTTTTAAAGCTAAGCAGCAAAAATGGACTAGTGAAGATATCCAAAAAATTATAGAAAAGACCTTATATCAAGATAAATATAGGGTATATGCAATTTTGAGAGAGTATTCTAGCCAGAATTACGGGTAAATTTGACTTGAAAAAGAGAAGGACTAAAGTCTTTTAGAAGGATATATCTTGGATCCTGAATAAGATTTTTACTATTAAAGGAGTAAAGTTTAGCCTCGATATAAGTTTAAGCTATTATTTTTACAATAATATTCCATATATCAATACCTAATTTAACTTTAGTTCTTATCGCCAACCCTGTATGGTGCCCGTTCAGAAACACTCTATCTAGGCTAATATGTATAGTTTTTCTGTAAAAGATTTAGATCAATTAATTGAAACGAATCTCAAAGAGGGGAATAAATACAGTAAATTATTGATTGGATATAAATTATTTTCTGATTTGATGAATGATCCTATATTTTATACAGAAGTGTCTAATTCAGCTCTGAGCGCTACGAAAAGAAAATATAAGCAACTAAAAATTAAAATCACCACACATCAATATCAGCTTCATTTTGAATAAATCAATAAAACGAAAGTTCTCAGCTCTCTTCGTATATGAAAAAGTCACAATTTATGGCCTTTCTCATATCTATTTAGCATAAAATCTCTTATGCGAATCTGGAAAGATTAAGTTATTTCGTAATATTTTATCCAATAAGCATTGTCGAAAATATCAGTGTAATAGCTTGACTTCTTACAATGTGAAAAATAGTCACAGCATAAATCTCTAATAATCTCAATTTCCTCTAGGCTATCAGCAGCATTGACTAAAAATATAAACTTGTCCAAGTTAACAAGTAATTTACTACTATTTTTCAAAGGTTTATTATTAGACATTGAATCCTATGTGTTTTCCTGTTGGAAGCTCTACATCTATACGAAGTTTTCCGCCCATTGCTTCGACATACTTTTTCATCGTTGAAATTTTAAGATCATGACCACGATTTTCGATTGCTGACAATGAAGGCTGTTTGATTCCAAGGGTTGCAGCCAGTTCTTTTTGAGAAATCTCTAACTCTTCACGAATAAGGTGAAGCTGAGTTTCCAACAATAATTCATCCGCCATTTGTTGAATACGAGCTTGACTCTCTGGAGAGCGATTAGCCAATAATTCTTGTAGGGTCTTAGCCATTAGATTGATCTCCTAAAGTTGAAAGATGAATTTCGTATTGCTGATCGGCAATATCTAACATCTCTTTATAAAAACGCTTTTTACCGCCTTTATCACCGATACACAGCACAATAGCTTGTCGTAAAGGATCAAACGCGAAAAAGGCTCTCAGTGGTTTACCTCGATGCTGAACACGTAGCTCTTTCATATTGGTAAATTTGGAGTCATAGACGGTATCTACTAAAGGACGACCTAAACTTGGTCCCTGTTGCTGTAGAACGACCAACGCTGCGAGTACTTTCTCTTGTGTAGATTCATCTTGCTGTGCAAGCCATTCGTTAAACAGATCCGTTGTAATGACTGTCCACATATTACAACCATAATATAGATTACAATCTATATTTTATGCTTAATTGAATTATTATTCAAATGACAATAAAAAATCCCGACGTCATGTCGGGATTTTTCGGTGTGGAGCGCATAGGTAGGGCTGACTACCTAATGGTCATGGTGTCTGACTGATTATTCTTGTTTTAAGTCATTGAACATCCTGTTCATATAGATCGATCATAGGGACTTCACTGGTGCTTGGATACAAACAATTTCGTAAAATGCTGTAAGCCAAAGCGTACAAGAAATCATCAAAAATTATCCCAAAGCTTATCCGTAAGAAATGGGGATAAATTCAGAAATGGAAGCCTTAAGGAATCGGAAGGAAATTACGATTTGATCGCTTTTTAATCAATTTTATTGGCAAAATATATCAAAACTGCTCATAAAAAAGCCGACTTGTTTCCAAGTCGGCTTTTCGACATCGTCGAGCAAATTATTTATAGCATAAATTTTTGATTTTTATATGTTTCAATTTGTTCTGTTATTCCTAAGTAGAAATGTCCTACCTTAAAACCAAATAGAAATGTCCTATACCGACATTTCCAAGTCAAGCACAGGATTCAGATTTCGTTCTTTGATTACTGTTTTCTGTGCACGTCTGCTTGGCATCTTTTGAGAACGATTGCGTTTATTTTGTTGTTCTAGTTCTTCATGCTGCTGTTGAATATGGGCTAATACAGAACCCAAACGTTTATTTTCAACAATCTCTCGCTGGTTGAGCTGACTTAATTTATCGAAGATGCTGTAATTGATTTTTCTTCCCTGATATTCAATCGCGACTGTACTATTCGGGTATTCCAGAAACTCAAGATACTTGCCAATCAATCTTTGGTTTTCTTCCGTTTTTTCCAAGAGATATACGCACTTATCATAAGTGATCGTCAGGCTATTCGTGACTCTGCGGGGTTCACGCCAGGTAAAAAAATCATCTAATTCTTCGGCTGTTTCAGTGACAGTCCGGTGTAGATCCTTGGGATTAAAGGCCATCTTGGCAAACTTCTGATTGAACTGCTCAATGAAGCAGGGTAGCCAGGCATTGGCTTCGGCAATCGAACTGATGCCTTCCAGACGCATTTCTTTGATCAGACGGTCCTGAAGCGTTCTATTGGCTCGTTCTACACGGCCTTTGGCCTGTGGTGAATTAGCGAAGATAATATCGATATTCAGGGTGCTGAGTACGCGCCCAAACTGGGTAATCTTGGTGTCTTTCTTACTGCTTTGATTCACCCTGAAGACTGAATGTTTATCGCTGTAGAAGGCTAAAGGCTTACCATGCTGCTCAACATACAAACGTGTTGAAATCATATAGTCAAAGGTTGATTCTGACTTACAGAAGCGTAAATGCTGTAATTTGCCTGTGGCATCATCGATAAATACCAGCAGACAGCATTTAGGGGCTCGACCTTCAAACCAGTCATGGTGTGAGCCATCGATTTGGATCAGTTCACCATAACAGTCCCGGTTATAACGAGGCTGATACGGGCGTTTCAGACGCTTGGCACGAGGAGTCCATAAATCGGCTGCAATCATCCAGGAACGCAGTGTTTCCACTGAAATATCAAAGCCATGAACGGTGGTGAGCTTTTCATGCGCTAAAGTGGGTCCGAAACCATGCAGTTGATCAGAAACAATATTGAGGCACTTGAGTCTGAGCTCTTCAGGAAGCCTGGAATTGCTGATTTGACCACGACCGGCATGGGCTAATGCAGCTGGGCCTTGAGCTTTGTATTTTTGCAATAAACGCCTGATCTGACGCTCTGAAATATGAAGTAGCTGAGCAGCTTGGGACTGGGTTATGCGTTGATCACAGATTTCCTGCAAGACCGACAATCGTTTAAGTTCTTTATCCGACATAGACACCAACATATCAAACCGTCCGCTAAGGAAATTGCAAAAGTGCATATTCTAAAAGCGGACA
>NZ_JFXG01000032.1:0-25981 GCF_000588015.1 Acinetobacter sp. 1294243 | reverse complement strand
ATCAGATTCCACAAGATGAGAGAGTTGACTCCGTCTATACCGATGGAGCTTATGATACCAAACAGTGCCGACAGGTCATTGCGGATCGGCAAGCACATGCAGTGATTCCACCAAGAAAAAATGCGAAGCCATGGAAAGATAAAAAGATGGGCTCGCTAGAACGCAATGAGTTGCTTCGAACAGTTAAACGTTTAGGAAGAACTATTTGGAAGAAATGGTCAGGCTATCATCGGCGAAGTTTGGTTGAAACCAAGATGCATTGCATCAAATTATTGGGGGATAAACTCAGTGCGAGAAATTTTCAAAGCCAAGTCAATGAGATTCATGCACGTATGGCAGTATTAAATAAATTTACGGACTTAGGCAGACCACATACCCGAGTTGTCACTTAAATTTGAGTAGATATGAGAAGTCTTAACTTTTAAATCTTTGTGTAACAAAGCCATTTAGAATTAGAAATCCCAAAGCAATCATAGAGTCCTTGAGCTAAAATATATTGGACTCTCTGCGAACCTCAAATGAGGTTCAGCTATTCGATGGATTGCGGACATCTATCGAACGTTCGATCTCAAACACTATGACGTCAAGATCGGGTACTTAAAATTATCAAAATGATAAAAAGAAGAAATTTAAATGGTTAAATGAAAAATCATGTAAAAAGACTAAAAATCTTGCAATAAGTACAAGGGCAACGTAAGATCAGCAGTGAAGTCATTTTAAATTCCTTGTACTGCAATTTGCATTACATGGAACAAACCCACAATAGTTATCGCTATTGTGGGTCATTAGCCCTCTTCTTGATTAAGTTATAAGAAAAAAACCTCTATCATTCGATTGATTCTTTTATATAAATAATAAAGTAAATCTCTGTTTTCGATGAAATTTTATAAAGTTCAGTATTAGACCTGTAGAGAAAACTTATCAAAAGAAGTATTGGTTAATCTTTTTCTTCAACTTCTTCCTTAAACTCAAACAAATCATTCATCGTACAGTTAAAGTATTTACATAACTTATCAGCGACTGGCAATTCGATACGTATAGCACGGTCATAATACATACTTGTCAGCGTATTACGATTGATTCCTGTCGCATGCACCACTTCACTTAATTTTAAAATTTTTCTATCGCCCATGAGGCTAGATAACTTACAAGTAATCATATTTAAATTAATTTACAAAAAATAACTTGCTGTGGGTTATTTGAAGTTGTTGCCTGAGTAATACTTTGCTAAAATTAACCTACAGCAGGTTATTACAACTTATAGAAAGTATATTTTATCCATTTCAATTAAATTATAACTTTTTAAATATAAGGATTGAACCTGCATTAGATTTTTTTGTGGAGATGACCGCCGTGTTACCAAATGAGTTATTAATCAGCCAGCAAGCTCGTGACTTAGGAAATCAATTAATTAAAGAAATGAACATCAATAGAAGTTATGGATTGGCTAATTTTCTTGGAGTAAATACTTGCTATGATAATCATCAGGCTGTACTTATTTGGACATTTCAACTGCTAGAAAGAGAACCTGCCTTAAATGAATTAGCAGAAATTAAAAAATATTTTCTTTTAATCTTTCCAGATAGTGTTTATCAATTAGCCTAAGTTATTTTTAAAAATTATTTTTTTATATAAAAACACTAAATCAAAGAAAACTTTCTTTTAAAATACCTATTAATTCAAATTCATACGATTTACAGAATATATGAAGCATAAATTCTTGTTCCTGCTTTATCACTCACTCCTACTAGACTTTAGTAAAGACTAAAATTACATAGCTCTTTTTACTGATACTAAACGATTCATGCCCACACTACGTTCTGCAGCTTCGAGGGCAAGTTATTGTTGAACCACTGAGAACAAGGACAATAAATTGCCTACTATATTTTTCCGGAGAGTGGTGTAGGAACTTTTTCATTATTGCTAATCATATCAGCGACAATATCAGCAACGAGCTCCTCTATTCCTGAGAATGCTTTAGACTGATCCGCATCATGCTAAGACAATGATGGAAACTCAGCACATAACCCAACATACCCATTATCTTCAGCTGACCATTTAACACGGTAAGTATATTGTTTACTATTCATTTGACACCCCATCATGTTTTAAGTTTATGTATAAAAGTACGATTTTCACTTACTAGTACTTAAATAATCACCCCACCACTGCATCATTTCAGTCCGTTGAGCTAAATAGTCAGCGTGATTATAGCTGGCACGGGTACGGTTCTTATCAATATGTGAAAGTTGTGCCTCAATCCAATTATCTTGGAACAAACCTGAGTCATTCAAAATGGTACTAAAAGTAGAACGTAATCCATGAGAAGATAGTTGATGTTTGCCATACCCCATCTTACGTATGGCCATATTTAGAGTATTAAAATGAATCGGTTGATTGTGTTTGCGAGGGCTAGCAAAAAGGTATTTTTCACCGTATGACCACTGCATGACGTCTTTCAAAATCTCTAAAGCCTGATTTGAAAGTGGAACTAAAAAATCTGGAATCTCATGGCCTAATATAACTTTTCGTCGAAACTGTTTAATATGCAAGGCAGGTATTTTCCAGATTTTTTCATTTAAATCAAAATGATGAGGCTCAGCCAATAACAATTCGGCCCCTCTCACGCCAGTATGTAATTTGAACATCAGTGCTTTTTTAATAATGGGATGGGCATCCAATTTTTGTAATTTATTCTTAAAATCAGATATTTCCTCCGCTTTCAAATACGGATAATTTTTCTTGATTTTGCTGTTAATGGTGATTTTATTTAAACCATGAGCGATGTTGAACTCACAATAACCCATCGCTACAGCGTAGTCATAAATTTGGTTCAAATAACTACAAGCTTTTTTGACAGGTTCTTTTACTTGGCGTCCCTCTATTTTTTTGATTACTGAAACCAGGTCATAGCGCTTGATGTTTTGAAAAGGTAAATCCTGAAGGTCTGGATAAATATCTTGCTGTAAGCATCTTTCTGCTAACTGTAGTACACCACAGCGGGGTAGATCGTTGAAGGCATTCTTCAGTTTGAACTGTAACCACTCCTCCCCGACCTTACCAAAGGTGATAAGATTAGAGGCAGTATCATGTTCAAAACAGAAATTATTGTCTTTAAAGTCATCTCTGACTTGTCGTGCCTTTTTCAGCGATAAATCAGGATAAAGACCTAACTGAATGCGTCGACGTTTTTTAGTTTGTGGATCTGTATAGCGATAGCACCAAGATTTTCTTCCACTCGGCTCAATCTTCAGGCTAAGCCCATCTTCATCGGATAAAAAACAGGTTTTTTCCTTGCAATGAGCTTGGCGAACTTTAATATCAGTAAGACTCATGGAATTTAAATGAAACCTAATAAGGGGTTGATTGGATCAATTATATCAAAATAGAACGCTTTATATATGATGCGTATGTTACGCATCACATATTTTTATAAGTATTTGTTAAATAAAGTTTATATCTAGATTGGCTATTCCTTAGTGACCAATTAATTAACCATTGATTTCGCAAGTCTTAAATTAGCATTTGAAGTGCAACTCTATGTTATGACTATTCACAGTTCAGTTCCATGATTCATGGTTACTTATTACTTATGTTACTATGTCAGGGGCGATACAAGAATTAAGGTAACCTTATGAAAATAGCGAATACGAAATTACTAGCTGGTGCTTTTATGGCCCTAACTTTAACTATGCTTAGCCCAGCCGTACTTGCAAATGATAACAATGATATACGAAAGACTGTTGTAGTTAAGTTTGCAAAAAAAGCTTACTCTGCAAATTATTACGGAAGGATAGAGGGATACAAGTATGATTCCTACAAATTTTATGCTAAAAAAGGGCAAAAGTTAAAAGTGAAGTTGACTGGAGGAAATGTTGAAGCTTACTTATGGGGTAATCAATTAAAAGACTCCATCAATATTGGAGAATATTCTCCAGAGCTTGATGATAATGGTATTTATATTTTACCTGCTTCAGGTGAGTATGAAATTAGAGTATTACAACCTAGATCACAGGCAAGAAAAGATAAAAAACCTCAATACTGGATGAGTATTAACATTAAATAAAGACTTGCTAGATTCTTTTAAGCTTTTATACGAGGGTTCAAAAACTATTGCCAGTTAAGCGGGGCGTGATTTTTACGCATATGTGTTTATGTTATTAAAATGATATAGATTACTTGTTTAATACCCCAAGGAATAATTTAATCTTGCTGTGCGTTAGTCACCTTTCTTTCAAAAGTTGATTATATATCTTTCAACGTAACCGTCGTGATATTCAAACTCTTTTGATAGGAATTTGAAGGGGAAGAATAGGCGAAACTTGTCTTAAATAATGGTAATTCCTTATCTTTAAAATAGAGAACGCCCGATGAAATTCATTAGGCGTTTACTTTAAAAAAGTGTCAGCTTATTTTATAACTAGATGTACTTGTCAATGACGATTCTTTTTCTCAATTGCCTTAAAAAACAATCTTGCTATTTTTGACTTTTCACACCATTTTGTTCAATTTGTACTGCGGCTTGCCAGCTAGGTAGTTGGCTTAAACCTGCTACATAACGTTGGATATGGGGATAATTTCCACCTTGTCCCATATGATAAACTAAAGCATGTAGCCCAAAGCCCATCATAAAGTCAGCACCGGTTAAACGGTCTGCCACTAGAAATTCTTTATCTTTTAAATATTCATTTAAATGGCCAAATACTTTATCGAACTCAACTTGAGTATAATTTTCTAGAAATACCAACTTCGTGCCCTGCTTGGTTTCTATCGCATTAAACGTTTTTAATAAAAATGGCAGCATGGCAGAGCTTTCTGAGAAATGAATCCACTGTAGATAATCGACATAGGTAGGTTCATCCATATCTGGTCCTAAATGCGGCGCAAGTTTCTGAATTAATAACTCAACGATTGCGCCTGACTCTGCAATAACTTTGCCATCCCATTCCAATACTGGAGATTTCCCTAAAGGATGGATGGTTTTTAAAGAGTCAGGGGCCAAATGCGTGTTTGAGTCACGATAATAGCGTTTCAGCTCATAAGGCTGCTTGATTTCTTCAAGTAACCACAAAATGCGAAAAGAACGTGATTGATCTAAATGATGTAGTGTAATCATGATAATTCCTATTTTTTTAAATTTTTACAACGACTTTGCCAAAGTTTTCGCCTTTCAACATACCATTGAAAGCATTGATCGTGTTATCTAAACCTTGCACCATATGCTCTTTATATTTGATTTTTCCGTCTTTCAACCATTCAGACATTTGCTGATAGAATTCCGGATACTGACTGCCATAATCATCAAAAATAATAAAGCCTTGCATGCGAATACGCTTTTTTAAAAGGGTGGAAATAAAGCCCGGTAAACGGTCTGGCCCTTGTGCTTGCTCGGTAGCGTTATACTGGGAAACCACACCACACACCGGTACACGTGCCGCAGAGTTAAGCAATGGCCATACAGCATCAAATACTTTACCCCCCACATTCTCATAATAAATATCAATACCGTTGGGAGCTGCTTGTTGTAATTGTTCTGCAAAATTTTCATCATGATGATTGATACAAGCATCGAAGCCTAGTTCTTCTACTGCATAACGACATTTTTCAGGCCCACCTGCGACGCCAACCACGCGACAACCTTTAATTTTGCCAATCTGTCCAACCGTAGCACCGACAGGTCCCATTGCAGCTGCAACGACTAAAGTTTCACCGGCTTTAGGCTGACCAATGTCCAACAGGCCCATATAAGCAGTAAATCCTGGCATTCCCAAAATACCCAATGCCCAAGATGGATGTTCGGGTTGCATACCTAAGCTTTGACATGCAGTCCCATTAGAAATTGCGTAGCCCTGCCAGCCATTTCCGGAAAGAACCCACTCGCCTTCTTTGAATTTTGGGTTTTTAGAGGCCACTACTTGACTGACTGTTCCACCGACCATCACTTCGCCAATTTCAACCGGTGCTGCATATGAAGGAGCATCACTCATGCGACCACGCATATAAGGATCGAGTGACAAGTAAATGGTTTTTAACAATATCTCACCTTGTTTAAGTTCATTGAGCTCAACTTGCTCAATACGAAAATCGCTGTGTTTTGGCTCACCCACTGGCCGTTTAGCTAAAACGATGCGTTGATTAATAACTGTTCTCACACATATAACTCCATGTTTTATTTAAAAGTATTTCTCTTCACAATCAAAAATTATGATTAAAATTTCTTTACATCCATTGTAGATGAGTTATAATAAAAAACAATACGACTGGTCTATTTTTTACAATAGAGTAAATAATCAATATGAAGCCTAATCCTATTAAAAAGTCTGAAGCGAAGCGCTTACACATTCTTAACACCAGTTCAGACCTGATTTTGCATAAAGGTTTTACTGGTGTAGGATTACAGGAAATTTTACAGAGCTGTGAGATCCCTAAAGGCTCGTTTTATCATTATTTCCAATCTAAGGAAGCTTTCGGATGTGAATTGGTACAACATTATGTGGATAATTACCAAGTCCGTTTAAATGATGTATGGCGTAGTGATAAATCCCCTTATCAAAAGCTGATTGAGTATTTTAATTTATGGATAGAAGATCCTGAAACACAGTGTGGTTGGGCGGATAGCTGTTTAATTGTGAAACTTGCCGCAGAAGTTGCCGATCTATCTGAAGATATGCGCTCCATTATGTCCGCTGGCGTCGATGATGTAATCCAACGGATTGCTGCTTTAATTGATTTGGGAAAACAGGATCAGTCTATCCAAGCAGATACTGAGGCCTCGACGTTGGCACAAGTACTTTACCAAATGTGGTTAGGTGCAGCATTACTGACTAAGTTGCAAAAAGATAAAACGCCATTACATCAAGCTCTGAGAGCAACTAAATTTCTATTAAAAAGTGAAGATTCATAAAAATTAAATTAAATATCAACAAGATAATTAATGGTTTATGATAGCAACCCAATGATTACTTATTCATGTATTGCTATTAAATCGATTTACAATCAATGAGTATAGCGCGCAATGAATTCTCCTTCTAAAGCCCTCATGACTCGTATTTTAGTCGGATATTTAGGCTTATATCCCACACTATTACTAGTACTCACTTTATTAAAGCCAATTACTCAGCATCAAAGTTTCCCGATGATGGTGTTGATTGAAGTCATAGTATTAGTGCCAGTAACGCAACTGATTTCTTTCCCACTGGCAGGTTGGCTCATTACACAGCTAAAAAATTTTAAGAATTTGTTTTAACAAGAAATTGTGCTGGCAACAGCAATCCTAAGCCCTTATTTTGCCAACCACAAAGGTTGGCAAAATAACTTGACTTAGTCGAGATTAATCTGCGTAAGCTAGATAATCAATATAGCCTTTTTCCGTCCCACCATACATAGTGCTTGCATCTACTGCATTCAATGGCCAGCCATTGGCGATGCGATCGGGTAAATCTGGATTCGCAATAAATGGGCGTCCAAATGCAATTAAATCGGCCAGCCCTGCCTCTAAAATTCGAGTCCCTCTTTCTGCCGTATATCGACCTGCATAAATAATCCGACCACTGAAAGTGTCTCTGACATCTTTACGAAAATCATGAGGAAGTTCTGGTGCATTATCCCAATCAGCTTCTGCAATAGATAGATAGGCAATCCCAACTTCTTCAAGTATTTTTATGGCTTCAATATAAGTCACATGTGGATCATCTTCAACCAACCCCATGTACACACGATCTTCCTCTGTACTTTCAAATAGTGGGGCAAAACGCACTCCTAAACGATCTGCACCAACCACCTCAGCAACTGCCTGTACTACTTCACGTAAAAAACGCAAACGATTGTTTAGTGATCCACCATATTCATCTTCACGGTGGTTACTATGTGCAGAGATAAATTGATTTACCAAATAACCATTTGCACAATGAATTTCAACCCCATCAAAACCAGCAGCCAATGCATTACGCGCTGCTTGAGCATAGAGTTGCACTAATTCTTTAACTTCTGCATTGCCTAAAGCACGTGGCATTGAAGGATCAGCCAAGGCCCCTGCATTGGGCCCGGTTTCAATAAAGACTTTAACATTGCTGTCAGCCCTAATAGCCGAGGGCGCGACCGGTAATGCATGATCGGGTTGCAAAGATGTATGTGAAACACGCCCAACATGCCAAAGTTGTGCAAAAATAATGCCTCCTTTAGCATGCACTGCTTCCGTCACTTTACGCCATCCAGCAATCTGTTCAGGGCTGTAAATACCAGGAGTCCAAGCATAGCCTTGACCACGTGGCTCGATTTGCGTACCTTCGGTGACCATAAATCCTGCCCCAGCACGCTGTTGATAATAGGTTGCCATTAATTCATTTGGAATATTCCCTGGCTGAGTACTGCGCGACCGCGTTAATGGTGGCAATACAATACGGTTTTGCAAAACATAAGGGCCTAAGCTTAAGTTTTGAAAAAGTTTGCTGGCTTTCATTTCATTGTATCCAAGTAATCATGACTAAATTGATCTAAATTAAAAAAATACCCTTCCTTCCTGTATATAGAAAAATAAAGGAAGGAAAGCTATTCACTCAGGCCCTTCACCATTAAATGAGGGTTATTTTGCTTATTGCGCCAGTTGCTCAAAGTCAGAAGTTTTATTCACTGCTAAGCACCAGAACACACACTAGCTACTCTTTATTTCAACAATTGAAGTAATGCTGTAGCGGTTGCAGCAGAAGAGGCTGGATTTTGTCCAGTAACCAGCAAGCCATCTACTTGAACATATACTTGCCAATCATCCACTTTAGAATAATGACCACCGTTTTCTTTAAGCATGTCTTCGACTAAAAATGGTACAATTTCAGTCAAACCTACAGCGGCCTCCTCAGTATTGGTGAAACCAGTCACTAATTTACCGCTAACTAAAGGCGCTCCATTATTCGCTTTCACATGACGAAGAACACCTGGGGCATGACACACTGCTGCAACAGGTTTGCCAGACTGAATCGCCTGTTCAATCAGAGAAATTGAAATCGGATCTTCTGCTAAATCCCACAATGGGCCATGCCCTCCTGGATAAAACACTGCATCATAATCAGCTACAGAGATTTCGCTAAGTTTATGCGTCTGTGCCAATGCTTGCATTGCAGTTGGATCAGCTTCAAAACGATGAGTGGTTTCAGTTTGCGCATCGGCTAAATTACTTTTAGGATCTAGTGGTGGCTGTCCACCTTGAGGCGACGCCAGCGTAACTTCAGCACCAGAGTCAATAAAGGTGTAATACGGTGCAGCAAGTTCCTCTAACCAGAAACCTGTTTTCTTACCAGTATTGCCAAGTTGATCATGTGAGGTTAAAACGATTAAAATTTTCATGTTATTTCTCCGATAATTTTCAGGATTGAGGAGCATTGTTGAATGATCACATACCATGTGGCGTGAGGATGCCAGATACGTGCATTTAGCTTAGATGCTCGTCTCGAGAATTTGGCGACTGATCTCTAATGAAACAGTTTTATGTTCGCCGAGCTGTGTAAGATTGTGTGATTTAAGTTGCGTAATGATGATCTCAATATCTGTCTCCCCCAGTCCATAATCGCTAAGACGAGTCGGCAATCCAAGTTGCTCAAAGAAGGCTCGAGTACGAGCAATAACAGTATCAATACGTTGTTCTTCATCACCTTCGACAATCTGCCAGACACGAGCTGCATACTGTAGTAATTTTTCTCGCTTCTCTTGACGACGCACTTGTAGATTGGCCGGAAACACAATGGCCAAGGTACGAGCATGATCAATACCATGTAAAGCCGTGAGCTCATGTCCAATCAAATGGGTTGACCAATCTTGTGGTACACCAGCTCCAATTAGCCCATTCAGTGCCATGCTAGCAGCCCACATCAAATTCGCACGCGTGTCATAATCTGCTGAATCGTCCAAGATTTTCGGTCCAATCTCAATCAGAGTTTGCAATAGACCTTCGGCAAAACTATCTTGTACTTGTGCATTGACAGGGTAAGTTAAGTACTGTTCCATGACATGAATAAATGCATCGACCACGCCATTTGCTAACTGGCGCGTCGGCAAGCTAAAAGTTTTATTCGGATCGAGTACGGAAAATTGCGGAAAAACATGGGGACTGCTAAATGACAATTTGGCTTGGGTCGATTTTCTGGTGACTACCCCACCGCTATTCATTTCTGAACCAGTTGCCGGAAGGGTGAGTACACTCGCAAAAGGCAAAGCTTGAGTAATTTTAGTACCATGGGTTTCTAAAATCTCCCATGTATCCCCTGTATAATTGACTGCTGCTGCAATAAATTTAGTACCATCAATTACCGATCCACCACCGACAGCCATCAAGAAATCAATCTTTTGTTCACGAATCAGCTCTACGGCTTTCATGAGGGTTTCATAACTCGGATTCGGCTCAATTCCGCCAAATTCATGAATTTCTCTTGCACCTAATGCTTCACGCACTTCAGCTAAAGTACCATTCTTACGTGCACTTTCACCACCAAACAACATTAACACTTTTGCTTCTGTAGGCACATAGTCATTGATTTTAGCTATTGTATCGCCACCAAAAATAATACGGGTCGGATTATAAAAGTTAAAATTCAGCATATTTTTATCCTAGGATAATCAGTTAATTGATTTGAAAAACCACCGTTATTCATCAAATAAACTTTAAAAAATTGGGCAACACTGCGGCTTTTGACTACACCATGTGCTAACTATACATAAAAATAGACCAGTCGTCTATTTTTATAAATATTATTTCAGCTTGCCGACTTTAGTTATGGTTAAACAAATTCAGGCTTGTTCTATACCACTTTTATTATTGATGTATTTTCACGAGCGATTGTTGGATGGAAGGTATCAACACGTATGACTACTGACATGGTCGTGAACGCATTGGCTAAAACAGTGAATGACTCATACAAAATAGCGATGATTAAATATTTTAAAAGCAGATTGGCACGGTTTAGCAGATGTACAAATGCGACAGTAAATTAGATAGATTGGTTCAATATAAAGCGTGTAAATAGTTGCATTCGTTTATTTACCCTGTTTTGGATATTGACCCTTGTAAATGATGAGATTAAGCCATTAAATAAAGTAGCCCAACTTGAATAGAAAGCCTCTGACAAACATCATAGGGTTGAAGTGCTGCCTTACATTCAAAATTTCAGACAGCACCCTCATACATTTAAGCATAGGTTTAAGCTGGTAGTTTACTCGCCAAAACATCTACTTTTTCAATAGATGGTGGCTCTGAAAATAGCTCTTCGGCCTGAGCCATCAACGCAGCTGCAACCTTGCCAGATAAATGCGCTTGGCGACCCGCCTCATCAGGAAATGCATCAAAAATACCAAATGTTGTAGGACCAAGACGAAGGCCAAACCACGCAACTGTCGCAGGTTCTTCCATTACAATAGGTAAACCGGCTTTAAGAAAAGCTTCCACTTCGTCTTCTTTACCCGGTTTAGCTTCAAGACGGACATATAAAGCTGTTTTAAGCATGACTAAAACTCCATAATTGATTAGAATTCAAACTGAATCTGACATTGCTAATGTATGCATGTCAGAAAGTTTTGTTGTATAAAAGTTAAAAAAAATTCCCATAGCTGAGCCAAAATTTAGGTTTTTATTTCGACATAATGCTATGAATTTATTCAAGTTAATATCATTAACATTTGAATCAAAAAATCAAGATATGAGATGATTAAATTCAATCTTATTTATATAAGGATCAATTGACTCTACCTTAGATTTATAAGCTGACCTCTTCATCTGGAAATTATATTGCTCAAGAAGCATTCAAGAACAATATTGTACATCCTCATATCTATGAAAGTTATTTAGCTAGGAATTTGCTGTGAAACTCTATATGTTTCTCTATAAAGCTCGCAATGAAGTAATAGCTATGGTCATACCCTTCTCTTAGGTTAAGTGTAAGAGGATATTCTTGTTCCAAACAAATATCACTAAGAAGCTTAGGCCTTAACTGTTCTTCAAGAAAATCATCAGCTGTTCCTTGATCGACTAAAATAGGTAAATGAACTTCAGCGTTTTTGATTAATTCAATCGCATCATAGCTTTTCCATAAAGTTTCGGTTTCACCTAGGTAGTGTGTAAAAGCCTTTTTCCCCCAAGGTACTTGGCTAGGTGCAACAATTGGTGCAAAAGCAGAAATACTTTTATACAGCTCAGGATTTTTTAACCCAATTACTAATGCACCATGACCACCCATGCTATGCCCCATAATGCTTTGGACTTGATTGGTCGGAAAATTCAGGTCAATCAGATTTCTCAGCTCTTCCACAATATAATCATACATTTTGAAATGCTGTGACCAGGGTGCTTGTGTTGCATTCACATAGAATCCTGCGCCTTGGCCTAAATCATAATCTGCATGATCTGGTACATCCTCTCCACGTGGGCTGGTATCTGGTGCAACAATAATGACTTTATGTTCAGCCGCATACTTTTGTGCTCCGGCTTTAGTAATAAAGTTCTGTTCGTTGCAAGTTAGTCCTGATAACCAATATAAAACTGGCAACCGCTCATCTTTATCATGAGGTGGCAGATATATTGAGAATTTCATTGAACAGTTTAATACTATTGACTGATGGCGATACACTTCTTGCGATCCACCAAAAGAAGCATGTTTCTCAATTATTTCCATAATCAATTACCTATGTTGAGCAAGACTTCATGAGAGATCGAGTAAACAAAGAGTCTGACATTCTCCACAGAGAATAGTGATAAAGATTTAAAATGTAGGCAGGTTTATTGAACCTATACACGATGCCTACACAGATAGATCTGTTTAACAGATAATGTGCCGTTTTAGAGGATTCCATGCATGTCAATCATGATTCACATGCATGGAAAACTATAAGGTCTGACGGAATTATTCGTAATGAATTACAGTACGAATTGACTTACCTTCATGCATTAGATCAAAGGCTTCATTGATCTGATCCAAGCCCATGGTGTGTGTCACAAATGGTTCTAATTGAATTTTACCTTTCATGGCATCTTCAACCATTCCTGGAAGTTGCGTGCGACCTTTTACGCCACCAAAAGCAGAACCTAACCATTTACGACCAGTAACTAGTTGGAATGGACGGGTAGAGATTTCTTGACCTGCGCCAGCTACACCAATAATTACGGATTGTCCCCAGCCACGGTGTGCACTTTCAAGGGCTGCACGCATTACATTCACGTTGCCAATACATTCAAATGAATGATCTACACCCCAGCCAGTCATTTCGACAATGACTTGCTGGATTGGTTTATCGTAGTCTTTAGGATTCAAGAAGTCCGTTGCACCAAACTCTTTTGCCAGCGCAAATTTATCTGGATTCATGTCAACCACAATGATACGTCCTGCTTTAGCTTGACGTGCGGCTTGTACGACTGCTAGACCAATACCACCTAAACCAAAGACCGCAACACTATCACCTTCTTGTACTTTAGCCGTGTTATGTACTGCACCGATACCCGTTGTTACCCCACAACCCAGTAAGCAGACATGTTCGTGATTGGCTTCAGGATTGATTTTAGCCAATGATACTTCTGCCACTACAGTGTATTCACTGAACGTTGAGCAGCCCATATAGTGGTAAATCGGTTGACCATTGTAGGAAAAACGAGTGGTACCATCTGGCATTACGCCTCTACCTTGAGTTTCGCGAACGGAAATACACAAGTTCGATTTTCCAGATTTACAGAATACGCACTCGCCACATTCAGCGGTGTAAAGTGGAATTACATGATCACCTGGTTTGACGCTAGTCACGCCTTCACCAACCTCAACTACGACACCAGCACCTTCATGCCCGAGAATAGCCGGAAAAACACCTTCAGGATCATCGCCAGACAAAGTAAATGCGTCTGTATGACACACACCGGTATGGGAGATCTTGATTAATACTTCACCTTTCTTCGGTGGTGCAACATCGACCTCAACAATTTGAAGAGGTTGACCAGGACCAAACGCAACAGCAGCACGTGACTTCATGGAATAATTCCTTATACAGATCTATTTTAAATATGATTTTAGAATCTTGGCGATTTCAGCCAATTCTTCTTTTCGTTGTTGTTCTGTGGTTTCACCTGATACTAAAGTGTCCTTTAAATGAACCTCTAACATCTCATTCATTAAACCATTAATAGCACCACGCACAGAGCATATTTGTTGCAGAATTGCACCACATTCCACATTGTCTTCTAACGCTTTTTCAATCGCTTGCGTCTGACCTTTGATCTTTCTGACGCGTAGAAGAATCTTTTTTTTGTCTTCAACCTGATTAGGCATCAGACCTCCTTACTTGCTAGCATTAATACTATAGTACCCCATAGTATAAAAAAAGCAATATTTTTTATAAATCGAAAAGGATTTGTACGAGATGACTCAAAACGGGCAGTTGACTTGGTGAAACGTAATTTTAGTGCTGATCATTCTGACCCTTGCGAAGCAGTGCTTCTCAGGTGAGTGACTTTACGTATATTCAAACTCATTCAGGCTGGGTCTATACCGCCCTTATTATTGATGTGTTCTCACACGCAATTGTTGGATGAAAAGTATCAACACGGATGAATACAGATATGGTGCTCGATGAATTGGAGCAGCATTGCACGATCGAGGTATGCCTAAGAATGTGATTCATCATTCAGATAGAGGTGTTCAATATCTTTCTATTCGCTATAGCAATCGTTTAGAAGCTGCAAATTTACGAGCATCAGTCGGTACAATTGGTGATTCATATGATAATGCTTTGGCTGAAACGGTGAATGGCTTATACAAAACTTAGGTGATTGAATATTTAAAAGCAGATGTACAACTTGCGATATGAAATTGGGTAGATTGGTTCAATAAAAAGCGTGTACACAGTGCACTGGGTTATGTATCGCCTTTTGAGTTTGAAGCAATGTATTATAATAAAATTAACCCATTAGTTCAGGTGGCATAACTTAAATAAAAAGCCTCCGACAAACCCAGTACGGTTCACTACTATCAAAGGCTTTATGCAACAAAGCCTCATGGAAATAAAGACAAAAGTGACTTTTAAATCTGAAAAAATCAAAATTGTGGTCTCAAAATTGCTTTATAAAAAATATTGAAAAAGTGAAGTACATTAAATTTATGTTACAAAACTCTAAGCGTATTGGTTTTTTATTACTCGATAACTTTTCAATGATTGCTTTCTCAAACATGGTTGAAGTCTTGCGTATGGCTAATTATGTTACAGAAGACAATTTATACCAATGGAATGTAACAGGTTTAGATGGTCATCATAGCTGCGCAAGCAATGGTCTTCAAATACAACATACCTGTGTTTTGTCACATTTACTGAACATGGATATAGTTTTTATTTGTGGTGGTTTTCAACTTTATAAAAATATGACAGTACGCTTAAAGAATTTTTTATATAGGTTAGATCAACAAAAAATTGCTTTAGGTGGTTTATGTACAGGCGCTTATGTATTAGCGAAAGCCGATTTACTAAATGGCTTTCGTGCTAGTCTTCATTGGGAAAATACCTTAGCTGCACAAGAAGAATTTCCATTAGTACAGTTTACCCCACATATTTTTACCATTGATGCGAATCGTTTTACCTGTTCTGGTGGGCTTGCCGCGATTGATTTAGGCTTGGCACTTGTTGAAATACACTATCCAAATATTGCTAAAAGAATCTGTGAACAATTTATTGTTCATCAAGTACGTGAGAGCAATGAAATTCAACATCAACCCATTGCTGAACATAAGAAAAAACTTGATTTTCCGATTCAAGAAGTATTGCGCTTAATGGAAAATAATATTAATGAGCCTTTAACTATTGCTGAAATTGCACAGCATGTAAAAATTCAACCGCGTACTTTAGAGCGCTTGTTTAAAATGAATCTACAATTGGCCCCAAAAGAATATTATTTAAAACTAAGACTTACCTATGCACAGAATCTACTTAAACAGTCTACGTTAAACATTTCAAATATTGCTTTGGCATGTGGTTTTTGTAATGTATCTAGTTTTACTAAAGCCTATAAAGCTTTTTTTAACTATTCCCCCAAATTTGAACGTAACATCCTAGATTTTGCTCATTAGTGTTTTTTTAGTCTTGTCGGTTTTTGACAACTTTTTGACGCTTTTAGCAAAAATCTCTATTCATATTCTGCATAAGCTTAGCTCATTGATTACATGACATTGATCTAGGAAAATATATGAATACCTTAGTAAATAATTTTGCTGCTTCACAACTACCATCATTATTAACCATTGAAAATGGTGAAAAAGTTTCTGCAACATTTTCATTATCTGAATATCAAAATAGACAAAGCAAGTTACGCCAACTCATGGAAGAGCTAGAAATTGACCATATTCTATTTAGTTCAATCCATAACATTAACTATTATGCGGACTTTATATATTGTTCATTTGGGCGTTTCTACGGTCTGGTGGTTGGCCCAGAAAAAGTGGTGACAATTTCAGCAAATATTGATGCTGGGCAACCTTGGCGTCGTACGGTTGGTGACTATAACGTGGTTTATACCGACTGGCAGCGTGATAACTATTTTAAAGCGGTTGCACAAGAAATTCCAAATAAAGGCCGTGTAGGAATTGAGTTTGATCATTTACCTGTAGAACGTTTAAACAAGTTAAAAGCAGTTTTACCGAATGTGCAGTTTGTCGATATTAGTGCCGCATGCATGAAGCTACGCATGATTAAATCTGCTGAAGAAATTGCACATATCACCCAAGGTGCTGCAGTATGTGATATTGGTGGTTTTGCAGTGACTGCAGCGATTCGTGAAGGTGTGCCAGAGCATGAAGTAGCTTTAGCCTCTACTCAATCCATGGTACGCGAAATTGCCAAACGTTTTCCAAACTCTGAACTCATGGATACGTGGACTTGGTTTCAATCCGGCATTAATACGGATGGTGCACATAATCCTGTTACAACCCGCCAAGTCCAAAAAGGCGACATTTTAAGTTTAAACTGCTTTTCTATGATTGCTGGTTATTATACAGCTTTAGAGCGTACCCAATTCTTTGATCACTGTGATGACGCTTCATTACGTATTTGGGAAGCGAATGTCAAGGTGCATGAAGCTGGCTTAAAACTCATTCGCCCAGGTGCACGTTGCAGTGATATTGCTAAAGAGTTAAATGAAATTTTCTATGAAGAAGGTTTATTGCAGTACCGCACATTTGGTTATGGACATTCCTTTGGTGTGTTATCACATTATTACGGTCGTGAAGCTGGTTTAGAATTACGTGAAGATATTGATACGGTGATAGAACCAGGCATGGTGATTTCAATGGAACCTATGATTATGATTCCGCAAGGTATGGCTGGGGCTGGTGGTTACCGTGAACATGATATCTTGGTCGTTACAGAATCAGGAAATGAAAATATTACCAAATTTCCATATGGTCCAGAACATAACATTATCAAATAAAAAGATTTTAAATAGGCACTCTGAAAATGAGTGCCTATTTAATTAGGAGTAAATAGAATGAAAAACAACCATCAAATAGAGCAAAAAAATACGCTAAGACGTGTTGCTAGCGCCAGTTTTATTGGTAATTTTGTAGAGTGGTTTGATTATGCTGCATATGGTTTTTTGGCAACAGTGATTGCAGTGGTTTTTTTTCCGAAAAGTGATCCTTTAACCGCATTAATGGCTACATATGCGATCTTTGCAATCTCATTTATTTTTCGTCCATTAGGGGGTATTTTTTGGGGGCATGTTGGGGATAAATTTGGTCGAAAAAATGCACTATCTTGGTCGATTATATTAATGACACTGGCTACGCTATGTATTGCACTGTTACCAAATTATCAAAGTATCGGAATTTTTGCACCGATTATGTTACTAATATTCCGGATGATCCAAGGCTTCTCTGCTTCAGGTGAATATGCTGGTGCAGCAAATTTTCTTGCAGAATACGCCCCTAAGGAAAAAAGAGGACTTTATACCAGTTTAGTTCCTGCAAGTACTGCAACGGGTTTACTACTCGGCTCTTTAATGGCAGCGGCGATGTTCGCGTTCATGTCAGAGGAGTTTTTACACGAATATGGTTGGAGAATTCCATTTTTATTGGCAGCACCATTAGGTTTAATCGGGTATTATATCCGTGTAAAGTTAGAAGAAACTCCAGAGTTTTTAGAACATCAAAAAAATAGCAACAAAGAAAATTTTCCAATCAAAGCCTTATTTACCCAGTATCAACCAGCACTTTTTAAAGCATTTGCAGTTGCATCTTTAAATGCTACCGCGTTCTATCTTATTTTTAGTTATATGCCAAATTATTTAGCTACAGAGTTGGGTGTAAATAAAACGCAAGCCTTTATATCAGGGTCAATTTCATTGCTATTTTATATTGCTATAGTTTTTTTGATGGGCAAATATTCAGACCGAATTGGGCGTAAGAAAATGTTGCTTTGGGCAGGTCTAAGCTTTATCGCACTGACTGTACCCTTGTTTTACTTACTTTCAACCGCCAGTTTTGTTGAAATGGTAATCATTCAGCTCGTGTTTTGCACATTACTAGCAATGAACGATGGTAGCTTACCTGCATATTTAACAGAACAATTCCCTATACAAGTGCGCTATACCGGTTTTGCCTTTAGTTTTAATACTGCTAATGCACTGTTAGGTGGAACAGTTCCTTTCGTTGCAACCTGGTTAATTCAACAAACAGCTAATACCTTAGCACCTAGTGTCTTATTAGTTATAGTTGCAATTTTTGCAAGTATGGCTTTACTAGAAAGGAAATCACATCGTTTAATCAATGCTAAGGCTTAAAAGGAATAGGTTATGCTTTTAAATGCTCTCCCTGCACTCAATAGAAATATATCGACTTTAATTGGTCTTACAGCTGTCATATTTTGGAGTACAAATGTAGGCTTAATGCGGAGTGTTAGTGAGAGCTTTGGAGCTGTAGCTGGTGCTGCTCTAATTTACAGTGTCGCATCCATAATTTTAGTTTTCATGATTGGTATGCCTAAGTTTTCTACCATCCCAAAATCCTATTTATGGTGGGGAAGCCTTTTATTTGTTGCTTATGAATTATGTTTTGCCCTTTCTATTGGCTATGCGCAAAACAGTAGACAAGCAATCGAAGTTGGCATGATTAATTATCTATGGCCAACATTTACTCTACTATTCGCAATTATTTTTAACAACGTTAAGGCCAATATTTTAATTATTCCTGGCTGCATATTCGCTTTAGTTGGAATTTGTTGGGTATTAGGAGGAAATACTGGATTTGATTTTTTTCAGATATTGACTAATTTAAAAGCTAATCCTCTTAGTTATGGTTTAGCTTTTGCTGCTGCTATTTTGTGGGCTGCATATTGTTCTGTGACAGTAAAAACGTCTCAGGGTAAAAATCTAGTCACTATATTTTTTGTCTTGACTGCAGTTGTACTATGGATCAAATACCTTCTCATGAGTGGGTCAGCTCTTAATTTCACTTATAACAATACAGTCACGCTAGTTATGGCAGCTGGTGCTTTAGGTTTGGGATATGGTGCTTGGAATATTGGAATTATTTCAGGGAACATGACGTTAATGGCTGGAGCTTCTTATTTTATTCCCGTGTTATCTGCTTTGTTTGCAGCATTAATTCTAAGTACGTCCTTATCTTTTATCTTTTGGCAAGGTGTTGCAATGGTGACAGCAGGAGCAGTTTTGTGTTGGTTAGCGACTCGAAAGAAACAAATTATTTAGAGTTATACTAAAATTAACATACTACACTTTAAACGAAGTCAAGATATTGCAACTGTTTATCTATTAGGGCGTGTCCTCATTTGAAAAATTGGTTTTAAGGGTTTAAAAGAATAATTTAATCTCTTTTTATTTGTATATTTCTCAATGGCACGAACTCTACTCACCGATGATATTTGGCAACAAATCCAGTCTACGATGCAATTTCATGGTTGTTATTGTTCAAAGAACAGTAGAAATATCATGGAAGCCATCTTATGGAAATTACGTACAGGTGCAACATGGCGTGATGTTCCTGAAAAATTTTGTCTTTGGGAAATAGCATATAACCGTTTTAATCGTTGGGCAAGCAAGGGCTTATGGGATAAATTTTTTTAAACTACGAGGCGTATTGGATCAAGAATGGGTATTCATTGACGAAAGCTACATACGCACGCATCAGCATGCAAGTAGAGCTCGGCATGGTTTCGAGCGAGCAATTGGACAGTCTAGAGGTGAAAGAACCACAAAAATCCATCTGGCAACCGACGCGAATGGATTGCCGATTGATTTTAAAATCACTGGAGGTGAAGTCCATGACAGCCAAGTTGCGGAGCAGTTGATTGGTGAGATTGATCCAGCAAATTATCTGATTGCAGATAAAGGCTATGATTCGGAAAAAATTAGGACGTTGGCAAAAAAGCAAAATATTGTGCCGATTTTCCCAATTAAATCAAACAGTAAGATATAAAATAAAGAATAGGATCCGTATTTATATCGCTTAAGGCATTTAGTTGAAAATGCCTTTGCTAGATTAAAACATTTCCGAGCGATAGCGACGCGATTTGATAAACTTGCACGAAATTATCAGTCTATGATTTACATTGCTTGCATGTTAATTTGGTGCAAAGCCAAATGAGGACACGCCCTAATGGCCTTTTCTGACTTGCTTTAAATGGCATTAAGTCAGGAATATTTAATCGTTTTAACCCTTGATAATCTTTATCAATCAATAAAAAACGTGTTCCTTGAGCTTATTTTTATACTTTTTTGAATCCGTCAATGTGTAAGCCCTAATAAACGAAAATACCCCACTTATTAGTTCAAAAATCAATGAATTGATCATTCGTTGATTTATGCAAGAGATCTACTGATTAAATTTTCAATAACGCAAGAGGCATATTATTAATTATTTAGGAATTATTAAATCCTATAAATATCATTTATTGGATTAATTTACTTTGGTACTGTGCACATCATCCCTCCAGTTAAAAATAAGGAACAACTATGAATAAGATGATGAATGCTCTTATCTTAGAAAATTTTGGTGATCATGAATTTACACGTGTAGAACTCCCTATACCTCAACCAGAGGCTGGGCAAGTTCTAGTACGTATTCATGCTGGTGGTGTAAACCCTATTGATTATAAAATTCGTCTTGGTGAAGCACCATATGCTATGCCAGAGCTTCCTGCCGTGTTGGGAACAGATATGGCTGGGGGTGTAACTGCTGTTGGTGAAGGTGTCACCCACTTCAACGTTGGAGATGAAGTTTACGGTCTGATTGGTGGCGTTCGTGGTCTTCAAGGATCTTTAGCAGAATATGTTGTAGCAGATGCTGATCTGATTGCATTAAAGCCACGCAATATCTCTATGCGCGAGGCAGCAGTACTACCATTAACGTTCCTTACCGCTTGGGAAGGTTTAGTGGATAATGCGAAGGTCCAACCAGGGCAAACTGTACTGGTCCAGGGTGGTGCTGGTGGCGTTGGTTATATGGTTGTTCAGCTTGCAAAAGCACTTGATGCAAATGTTTGGGCGACTGGTCGTACAGCTGATCAATCACTGATTTCAGAACTCGGTGCAACACCTCTCGATTACACAACAGCATCTTCCGATGACATTATTGCTGCAAGCCCTGAGGGTCAAGGTTTTAACATTGTTTACGACACTGTGGGTGGTCCAGTACTCGAAGCATCACTTTCCATGACAACTCACTATGGCCACATTACCAGCTGTGCTGCATTTGGTAATCATAATTTAGCGAATTCATCTCTACGGTGTGCCACAGTGTCTGGCGTATTCGTCCTAATGCCGATGTTAACAGGCAATCGCCGTGCTCATCATGGTGATATCCTTAAGATCGCGACTCGTCTCGTTGAGGAAGGTAAACTGCGTCCTATTGTTGATCCTCGTCATTTTACTCTAGACCAAGCGATTGAGGCTCATGATGCTGTTCAAGATCGCTCTGCCAATATTAAGGTCGTGATTGATGTCATTTAACGCACTTCAAGCCAAGACTTGGCGCTTCAATAGTATTGGAGATACAGATGTTCTGACATTAGAAACACTTCCTGTTGCTTTGCCAGCAGCAGGAGAAGTTCTAATCCAGATGAAAACGATCGGACTTAACCGGGCTGATGTAATGTTTCGGCGTGGTACTTATATTCAAAAGGCAGTATTCCCTTCTCGTCTGGGATATGAGGGAGCAGGCATAGTTCTTGCGATAGGTGAAGGTGTACGCCAATTTTCTCCAGGAGATGCAGTATCGATTCTTCCGACTGACAATCTAGCCAAATATGGGACATATGCGGACAAACTTCTGATTCCAGAAACTTTTTTAGTTCACAAACCCGATGGTTTAAGCTGGCAAGAAGCTTCTTCAATCTGGATGCAGTATTTAACGGCTTGGGGTGGTGTAATCCATGCTGGTGGAGTTTCGAAAGGCAAAACGATCTTGATCACAGCAGCTTCAAGTAGCGTAGGACTAGCTGCGATACAGATCGCTGAAGCAGCGGGTGCTAAGGTCATTGCAAGTACACAAACGATAGAGAAAAAGCAACGTTTACTGGATCTCGGTGTTAAAAATGTTATAGCCAGTGAAGATGAACCAGATTTGTATGAGGCGCTTGTTTCACGTTTGGGTGGAGAATATCTTGATGTCGCCTTCGATGCTGTAGGAGGGCCACATATTGAACAGATTGCCAAAGCGATGTCTGTGGGAGGAACGATGGTTATGCATGGTGCACTTAGCCAGGAGATCACACCATTTCCCCTTAAAGTTGCATTACGCAAGAGCTTAACCATGCGAGGTTTTTTGTTCCTTGAGGTTCTGCATGACCCTGTTCTAAGGGAGCAAGCCAGACGATTTATTCTTAGCAGTATAGGTGCAGGATATCTTCGTCCAGTGATCGACCGTTGCTTTAACTTTGAGGACATGCATGACGCTCAGCGCTATCTTGAATCAAATCAGCAAATAGGAAAAATTGTAGTTACTCTAGATACATGATGGTCTTATCTGATTCAGGTTTCTATATGGCCCAGCACTTCCACTAAGTAATCAAACAATGCTCGGATTCGCAAAGGTGTCGGGCCCCGCTGTGGACGATATAAATACAGGCGCCAAACAGGAGAGGTTTCCTCATGAAATATCTGAATGAGCTTACCACTCCTAAGCCACGGCAAAACTAGAAATCCAGGCATGTGTCCGAATCCAACTCCAGCGAGGAAGTATTCTTCAAATTAACATAGAGACTTAGAAAGCTAACATAAAAATGGGAGCTCTAAGCTACTATTTTTTAATGTTTTTTTAATTTTTTAGTAGTAACCTAGGCTTCAACAAATTATGCCCCTAAGGGGAGCCACCAGTACCCTGCATTTTGACAACAATGTCATCGTTTAGAGGCAGCAAATTTACGACCATCAGTCGGTACGACTGGTGATTCATATGATATTGCTTTGGCTGAAACGGTGAATGGCTTATACAAAACAGAGGTGATTGAATATTTAAAAGCAGATTGGCAAGGTTTAGCAGATGTACAACTTGCGACACTAAACTGGGTAATCGAGAATAAGCGAATTCCTATTCCTGAACACGTACAGCCTGAACCGGAAAAAAGAGGCTTTGGGAGCCGATTCTTTAAGCCGTATCGCTGATTTGATTGTTCACTTGGGCTTATTTGTATTAGTTCAGACTTGATCGTACATTCTTCTTGAAAAAGAGAAAGTTACCCGTACTTTCTCGCTATTCCAGCACTTGATTTCAAAGCCATCCGATGAGAAGCACTGCTTCGTAAAGCGGCTATTTGACGTGCATACAACAACCTGACCGTCATGCGTCCGGTCATTCTTTAATGGCTCAGCTCAATATGTTTGGCAATCAGCTTTCACGACTACCTGAATTTTCAAACTTAGCAAATGGTAATGAGAGCTATGATAGCCTAGCAGCAAAAATCAAAGAAATGCTGAGAGATCCAATACAACAAAAGCACTTCTTACCCCCTCTAAAGAACCTAGGCTTTAAAGCTTGAGTGTATTGAAGAATACACATATTGTATTCTTCAATACAAAATCAAAATATACCTGAATACACAGATAAAACAGTTGTAGAACTCAAAGCCAAATCGATTTTTTAAAAAAGCAGTTAGAAAAAGCCGAAGATCGTGAAGCCAAGGCAAACGCTCGCATAGATACACTGCTGACCCTCATTGAAATG
This sequence comes from Acinetobacter sp. 1294243, assembly GCF_000588015.1. NCBI lineage: Bacteria > Pseudomonadati > Pseudomonadota > Gammaproteobacteria > Moraxellales > Moraxellaceae > Acinetobacter > Acinetobacter sp. 1294243. The sequence goes on along the minus strand of NZ_JFXG01000032.1, from coordinate 1,799 downwards.
AAGCCTCCACAATCCAATATGACTACGTTTACCGATCAGAAACCAGACCCGGATATAGCAACATATCCTCGGTCAGAACTTGAGCCGAAATATGACGGATTGACTACCCCGGAGCAGACAGAAAATAAGCGGATTCCGGTGCCGGATCACATTGAACCAGAGCCTGAGAAAAGAGGGTTTTGGAGCCGTTTTTTTAGACCCTATGATTAACCACGATTGTTTAACTGATATGAACAAAGTTGTGGAACATTGCTTAAATAATAGGCGTGGAACGTGAAAAATCATAAAAAAAAAGCCCACCTTGGGGAGGTTGGGCAAAAAAGAAACTACAGCGTTGAATTTTCAAGAGAATTATAACGCTGTTATTCCTAAGTAGAAATGTCCTACCTTAAAACCAAATAGAAATGTCCTATACCGACATTTCCAAGTCAAGCACAGGATTCAGATTTCGTTCTTTGATTACTGTTTTCTGTGCACGTCTGCTTGGCATCTTTTGAGAACGATTGCGTTTATTTTGTTGTTCTAGTTCTTCATGCTGCTGTTGAATATGGGCTAATACAGAACCCAAACGTTTATTTTCAACAATCTCTCGCTGGTTGAGCTGACTTAATTTATCGAAGATGCTGTAATTGATTTTTCTTCCCTGATATTCAATCGCGACTGTACTATTCGGGTATTCCAGAAACTCAAGATACTTGCCAATCAATCTTTGGTTTTCTTCCGTTTTTTCCAAGAGATATACGCACTTATCATAAGTGATCGTCAGGCTATTCGTGACTCTGCGGGGTTCACGCCAGGTAAAAAAATCATCTAATTCTTCGGCTGTTTCAGTGACAGTCCGGTGTAGATCCTTGGGATTAAAGGCCATCTTGGCAAACTTCTGATTGAACTGCTCAATGAAGCAGGGTAGCCAGGCATTGGCTTCGGCAATCGAACTGATGCCTTCCAGACGCATTTCTTTGATCAGACGGTCCTGAAGCGTTCTATTGGCTCGTTCTACACGGCCTTTGGCCTGTGGTGAATTAGCGAAGATAATATCGATATTCAGGGTGCTGAGTACGCGCCCAAACTGGGTAATCTTGGTGTCTTTCTTACTGCTTTGATTCACCCTGAAGACTGAATGTTTATCGCTGTAGAAGGCTAAAGGCTTACCATGCTGCTCAACATACAAACGTGTTGAAATCATATAGTCAAAGGTTGATTCTGACTTACAGAAGCGTAAATGCTGTAATTTGCCTGTGGCATCATCGATAAATACCAGCAGACAGCATTTAGGGGCTCGACCTTCAAACCAGTCATGGTGTGAGCCATCGATTTGGATCAGTTCACCATAACAGTCCCGGTTATAACGAGGCTGATACGGGCGTTTCAGACGCTTGGCACGAGGAGTCCATAAATCGGCTGCAATCATCCAGGAACGCAGTGTTTCCACTGAAATATCAAAGCCATGAACGGTGGTGAGCTTTTCATGCGCTAAAGTGGGTCCGAAACCATGCAGTTGATCAGAAACAATATTGAGGCACTTGAGTCTGAGCTCTTCAGGAAGCCTGGAATTGCTGATTTGACCACGACCGGCATGGGCTAATGCAGCTGGGCCTTGAGCTTTGTATTTTTGCAATAAACGCCTGATCTGACGCTCTGAAATATGAAGTAGCTGAGCAGCTTGGGACTGGGTTATGCGTTGATCACAGATTTCCTGCAAGACCGACAATCGTTTAAGTTCTTTATCCGACATAGACACCAACATATCAAACCGTCCGCTAAGGAAATTGCAAAAGTGCATATTCTAAAAGCGGACA
>NZ_JFXG01000031.1:0-28933 GCF_000588015.1 Acinetobacter sp. 1294243 | reverse complement strand
ACAGAGAACAGAGAACAGAGAACAGAGAACAGAGAACAGAGAACAGAGAACAGAGAACAGAGAACAGAGAACAGAGAACAGAGAACAGAGAACAGAGCTTATTTAAACAAGCTCAAATATTGGAGACGTTTGAATTAAAATTTAAATATATAAAAACAAAAAAATTCCTTCCACCTGTAAGACTAGAAGAAATTCTTTTCAATATTTGGGATATTTTCAAAGCTTGAACGCTTTCAAATATGGTCGGAGCAGTAGGATTCGAACCTACGACCCCCTGGTCCCAAACCAGGTGCACTACCAGGCTGTGCTATGCTCCGAAATTGGGGTGAATGACGGGATTCGAACCCGCGACAACTGGAATCACAATCCAGGGCTCTACCAACTGAGCTACATCCACCATCAAATAAGTTCTATGTACCAAGCTACCAAATGGCGCGCCTGACAGGATTCGAACCTGTGACCATCCGCTTAGAAGGCGGATGCTCTATCCAACTGAGCTACAGGCGCTTAACCGATGATGCTTATCATGCGATACTTCGCCGATCTTAAAATGTTATTTTAAGTGGTCGGAGCAGTAGGATTCGAACCTACGACCCCCTGGTCCCAAACCAGGTGCACTACCAGGCTGTGCTATGCTCCGATCTATCTCAGCTTTTGCTGTATCGCACATCGTGCGGTACGGTGTGCATTCTAGGCGTGACGCCCTCAGACGTCAACACCTATTCTCAAAAAAAGTTAAAAATCCTTATCAAATGTATATTTAACAAGCATTTTGAGGTTTTTTAACGTTTTAACGATGCACTAAAGGCTAACATTCGATCTAAAGGCATTTTGGCACGTTCAGCAAGTGCTGGATCAACGTGTATTTCCTGATCACCTTTTTGTAAAACTTCTAAAATTCCGTCGAGTTCATTCATTGCCATCCACGGACAGTGGGCACATGAACGACAAGTTGCCCCCTCACCCGCTGTTGGCGCTTCAACTAAAATCTTATTGGGTACTGCTTGCTGCATTTTGTAGAAAATACCGCGGTCAGTTGCCACAATGAGTCTTTCGTTTGGTAAAGTCTGCGCAGCTTTAATGAGTTGAGAAGTACTACCTACCGCATCTGCAATTTCTACAACCGATTCTGGCGATTCTGGATGTACTAATACAGCAGCGTCTGGGTACAGTGCTTTCATGTTGGCAATGCCACGTGCACGGAATTCTTCATGCACAATACATGCCCCATCCCAAAGCAACATATCTGCACCAGTTTTCTTTTGGATATAGCGACCTAAGTGCTGATCTGGCGCCCAAATAATTTTTTCGCCTAAGCTGTCTAGATGTTCAACAATTTCAACAGCACAGCTCGAAGTCACAACCCAATCGGCACGTGCTTTAACAGCAGCCGATGTGTTGGCATAAACAACTACGGTATGGTCAGGGTGCTGATCACAAAATGCCGTGAACTCATCGACAGGACAGCCCAAATCTAGTGAGCAGGTTGCTTCAAGTGTCGGCATTAAAATTGTTTTTTCAGGAGACAGAATTTTTGCTGTTTCTCCCATAAATTTGACCCCAGCAACAACCAGTGTTGAGGCAGCATGATCTCGTCCGAAACGGGCCATTTCTAAAGAGTCAGAAACGCATCCACCTGTTTTTTCGGCAAGTTCTTGTACTTCAGGGTCGCAATAGTAATGAGCAACAAGGACAGCATCACGTTTTTTGAGCTCTGCTTCGATCTGTGCAAACTTTTGTTGTTTTGCTTCTTCACTTAAGCGATTGTCTTTTGGCTCACCTAAACGGTCTAAATGCGCTTGTACAATGTTTTTTGCATCGTTGGCAATTAAAGTCGCATCACTCATAAAACGTCTTCTCTATCCTTCATGCTGGCATACCTGCTCGCATATAACGTTACTGCTTAAATGATTTACGGATTGAATCATTTAATATCAAAAGATGGGGCTAATAAAAAAGCCTCTTTGTCGAGGCTTGATTATAACTGATATTTAAGAACGGTAATCAGCATTAATTTTGACATAGTCGTAAGATAAGTCACAGGTATATACCGTGTCTTTGGCCTGACCACGTCCTAAATCAACACGAATGGTAATTTCGGTTTGAGCCATAACACGCGCACCCGCTTCTTCGGTATATTCCTCAGCTGCGCCACCATCTTTACAGATTTGTACATCGTCTAACCACACTTGAATTTTAGACACGTCTAAGTCTTTAACCCCTGCATAGCCAATCGCAGCTAAAATACGTCCCCAGTTCGGGTCCGATGCAAAGAGTGCAGTTTTGACAAGTGGTGAATGCGCAATGCTATATGCAATGTCACAACATTCTTGAGTATTTGCGCCGCCTTCTACAGCAACAGTAATAAATTTCGTCGCACCTTCACCATCACGGACAATTAACTGTGCTAAACGATTCATTACACGAGCAAGAACTTCTAAAACTTTAGCGTAGCGTGCATCGTTGTCTGATATGATTTCAGTGCCACCCGCCTGACCTGTTGCTACGAAAATACAAGAGTCATTGGTCGAAGTATCGCCATCAATCGTAATACGGTTAAATGAATGCTCAACCGTGGTTTTTAGTAGCTTTTGTACTAAATCACGGCGAATAGGTGCGTCTGTTGCCACAAAGCTCAACATGGTTGCCATGTTCGGGCGAATCATTCCAGCGCCTTTACTAATACCTGTCATGGTATAAGTAATGCCATCAAGCTCAAATTGTTCAGATGCGCCTTTAGGCACAGTGTCTGTCGTCATAATGCCAGTTGCAGCATCATTCCAAGCCGCATCTTGTACGCTATTTAATGCAGGCTGAAGTCCAGCAAGTAAACGCTCCATTGGAAGCTGCTCGCCAATCACCCCCGTAGAAAACGGAAGTACTTCAGAGCTATTTACTCCAGCAAGCTCCGCTAACTTCGCACAAGTATCCTGAGCGTTTTTCAAACCCGTAGGTCCGGTTCCCGCATTGGCATTACCCGTATTAATCACTAAATAACGAGGGTTACCTTCGGCAAGATGGGCTTTAGAGACATGAACAGGCGCTGCACAAAATGCATTTTGCGTAAATACACCAGCAACATTTGAGCCTTCTGCAAACTCAAAAATGACTAAATCTCGTCGGTTTTGGTAACGTACATATGCTTCTGTTGAGCCAATTTTTACACCTTTTACCACATGCATTTGTGGCATTGTTACGTCACCGACAGCCATTTTTAGAACATCCAAAGTTTGTTGAATAAGATCAATATTTCAAAAAAAGCGATGCAGTAAAGCACCGACCTTATGAAATATCATAGTGGACAGCTTAGTAGAAAAGTCTAAAAAAATCGAGCGCAAAAACGGCTCATTGTTGCTCTAGTTTTAATAAAATATCTTTCTTATCAAGCCCACCAGCAAAACCAACTAAAGCTCCACCCGCACCAATTACTCGGTGACAAGGTGCAATAATGGAAATTGGGTTTTTACCGTTTGCCGCACCAACTGCTCTCACCGCTTTTTCATTGCCAATTTGAAGTGCAATATCTTTATAACTTCTTGTTTCCCCATAAGGGATGGTCAGTAATGCAGCCCATACTTGTTTTTGAAATACAGTCCCTTCGAAATCGAGTGGCAATGTAAACTCACGGCGTTTACCTTCAAAATATTCTACTAATTGTTGTTCGGTCTTTAATAAAACTGGATGTTCAAGTTGTTCGACCAGCTCAGCCAGCCGAACACGTTTTGGATTTTCATTGTCCCAGAGTACTGCCACCAAAGCATTTTCATTCGCAACTAGCTTTAATTGCCCAACAGGCGAATTGATATACTTATAAGACAGTAACATAGTTTTATTCTCTTAAGACGGCGATGAAATTTTCATTAAAACCAAGCCTGACACAATTAATACAGCGGCAATCATTCGCATAGCTCCAATAGGCTCATGAAGAAAAAATATACCTACAAGAAATGACCCAATCGCGCCAATGCCTGTCCAAACCGTATAGGCAGTGCCAAGAGGTAAAGTTTTCATTGAAATTGAAAGTAGAACCACACTCAAAATCATAAAAACTACGGTAATAATACTAGGGGTTAAACGGGTAAAACCTTCGGACATTTTCATAGAATATGCCCAAATGATTTCAAATACCCCTGCTAAAATTAAAATAGCCCAAGCCATAACATTCACTGATTTTTATAGCGTCAGGTCGTCCCGACATGATTACCCATTATGGGGGAGGTCGTTCCTCCTTTATGTGTGAACTCAGTTTACTTTAAAATAAAAAATGAAGGCAAACCCTATCTAAAGCTTGCCTGTCTTAGAGAAACTTATTCACTTTTTAATTGTAAAATTTTTCGTGCACTATTTAAAACAAACAAAACAATAATCAATCCAATCATTAAGTCAGGATAACGCGAACCTGTAATGGCAACCAATATTCCAGCGACAATGACACCCAAGTTAACGATGACATCATTTGCAGAAAAGATATAACTCGCCTTCATATGTGCCCCGCTCTCTTTATGGTCACTCATTAAGTAAAGACAACTAATGTTGGCCGCAAGCGCCAATCCACCAATTAAAATCATTAAAATTGAAACTGGTTCACTGCCATATATAAAACGGCGCAGCACATCAATTAACACAATCATGGCTAAGCCAAACTGCAACCACCCCGAAAGATGCGCGGCTTTTAATTGGGCATTTAGATTTTTACCCACCACAAATAAAGCAATGCCATAAATTGCAGCATCAGCAAACATATCGAGCGAATCAGCAATTAATCCTGTAGAGGAAGCGATAATGCCGGCCATAAACTCAATGACAAACATGACGCCATTAATCAGTAACAACCATTGTAAAACTTGCTTTTGTGCTGCATTAGTTGAAGAACTAGCTCGAACCTTTTTAGGTTTTTCAACTGGTTCATAATGTGGCTGCGTTTGTTGTAACTCTGCTCCTAATCCTAGACGCTGTAAACTTTGAGTAATCATTTCAGCCTGAACACTGTGATAAATCGCCAAATGACGCGCTGGTAAGTCAAAATGAAGTTCTTGAATATCGTCATTGTAAGGGGCCAAAGCCATCCGTACCATTTGCTCTTCGGCTGCACAGTCCATGCGAGGAATATGGTAATAACTTACCCATTGACTCTTTTTAGCCACAGATTCACTAGGCGTGAAACACTCCTGAGACGTCGTGCTTGGGCACCCACAGCTAGAGCTAGTTTTACTTAAATGTATTTGATTATCTTGTTTTTCTAAAGCCATCTTTGCACCATAACTGACACAAAAAACAATGCCATTAGTATAAACCAATGGCATATGTTTAAGCTTACTTTTTGTTCGGCAATTAGAATTTTAGTGTTAACCCAGCTCCATAATACCAACCATGTTCGGAGTCGGTTCCAGTTTGCCAAGCAGTTTGTTTTAAACCTTTTTCATAGCCGTAACCAACATCAACAAATGGCATCACCTTTTTATTGATTTCATAACGGGTTTGAAAGCCAGCTTGTAAACTAGATAGCCCTGTTTTACTGGCATAGCGAGATTCATCTTGCAAAACAACATCTGCTTTTAAATAAGGTTTACCAATTAACTTTTGGGTAAAGAGTAAGTCCCTTTCTGTTTCTAAACTTAACTTCCATAGCTGGTCTTCACCTGCATAAAGATATGCATCGGTTTCAAAAAAGTAAGGCGCCATACCATGTAAACCCACAACACCAGCCCAGCGATCTTGCTTTTCATCTTCGCGTTGCAAACGTTCGTAGTTTATACCGGCCTGTACATCCCAATAGTCAGCTACATTTCGACTATAAAGTACTGAACCGCCATAATTGGCATCTTCTGACTCTGCTTTTTCAACGTGGGCTTTAATGAACAATTTATTTTCATCCGTTCCCACCCAAGTTTCTAATTCCGAAGAAAAACTACCTTCTCCCTCTTCGTTTTGAGTCCATCCCGTATCAATCGTGGTTGCTTGATAGATCTGACCACCGTGTTCGCGTAAATGATCATGAGTTAAAGGCTCTTGAGCAAAAGTAAATACTGATATGCTCGAGAAAGCACCGCAATATAACATTTGAGAAAATAACTTAGTGATGCGCATGACTAGCTCCTTTCTCATTTTCAGATTGAACAGGTGATTGAGCTTGAGCAGGTTGTTGTCCATCATTCACTTGAGCCACAATCAACTTATTCATCATTCCCGCACTCATGTGGTAGAGCAAATGGCAATGAATCGCCCATTCGCCTAAGGCATCGGCTGTCAATAACGCAGTAACGGTTTTTCCTGGTGGAACAATAAGAGTATGTTTATTTGGTAAGTTTTCAGCTTGTTGGCCATTTTCTAATTGCATGAACATGCCATGTAAATGCATTGGGTGAGCCATCATGCTGTCATTCACAAACTTCAAGCGAATACGTTCGCCATACTTAACTTGTAATGGCTCAGCTTCGCTAAATTTTTTGCCATTAATGGTCCAGATATAACGCTCCATGTTACCACCTAAACGAATAACTAATTCACGTTCTGGTGCACGCGTGTCTGGCTGAGGTGTTAAAGATTGCAAATCACTATATTGCAGTGCTTTCATCCCCGCTGGTGTCGAAGCATTTGCCCAGCCATAAACGGGTTCATCCTTTTTAGACTTATTCTCAGATTGCGCAAGCATCTCATGTTTCATATTCATCATAGCGTGGTCATGTTCACTCGATGACATTGCCTGCATATCATGCTTCATTTCAGGCATCGCTGACATGTCATGCTTCATTTGCATCATAGAATGATCATGTTTTTCAGAGGACATATTTTTCATGTCATGATCCATGTTCATCATTGTATGATCATGATTAGTCTGGCTCTCTTCTTTTTTCATTTCAGGCATAGCCGACATGTCGTGTTGCATGTTCATTTGATGGCCAGCATGTTCATCACTTGCCCCATTGCCATGACTCATGCCCATATCTTCCATAGTTAACAAAGCGCGCGGACGTGGCTGTGGCATTTGAATTGGCCCTACAGCCTGTGCATTTTCATTGTGCAAAGTACCGATAGCGAAACCACTACGGTCAATAGACTCTGCTTCAATGTGATAATTTGATTGCGTAGGTTCTACAATGACATCGTAGGTTTCGGCTGTACCAATACGGAACTCGTCAATTGCAACTGGCTTAACTGGCTGCCCGTCTGCACTCACAACAGCCATTTTCAAATTTGGAATTCTGACATCAAAAAATGACATCGCTGATGCATTAATAAATCGTAATCGAACCTTATCACCAGCTTTAAAGTTAGCTGTCCAGTTTTGCTGCGGTGTTTTGCCGTTGACTAAGAAGGTATAGCCCGTCACATCAGACATATCGGTTTTTAACATCCGCATTTGATTCCACATCGAACGATCTTGCCAAGTTGCTTTTAAGCCTTGTGTTTTAACTTGCTTCAAAACATCAGATACAGTTTCACGGCGGTTTTGATAATACTCAGCAGATTTCTTCAAATTCTTCATAATGCTATCGCTAGAAGAATTATGAAAATCTGAAAGCATTACCACGTAATCACGGTCTGTTTTCTCATGAGCAGCAACAGGTATTTTTCCTTTTGGATAAATCACGAGCGGGCCATATAAACCATCTTGCTCTTGGCCTTTACTATGCGCGTGATACCAATAGGTGCCGTTTTGTTTCACCTTAAAGCGGTAAACAAAATCTCCGTTTGGCGCAATTCCTTTAAAACCATTGAAACCCGGTACGCCATCCATTAACCCTGGCAGTAATAAGCCATGCCAGTGTAAAGACGTATCTTGATTCTTTAATTGGTTATGGACGTGAATAACAGCTTCATCCCCCTCCTCAAACTCAAGGAGTGGTGCTGTAAACTTGCCATTTACGGTAATTCGTTTAAGGGGTTTGCCCGTAACATTGACCTGTTGTTCATTAATATTAAGGTGATATTCCTTAATTGCTGCGAGGGTCCATGGTGAAACCAATAGACCAAATACAGCGACGAGGCTGCTAATTGTTTTATGAGACATTGCTGTGATCCTTTTTAATTAAAAAAATAAGTAAATAAGGATCAAGCTTTAGGAGGACGTAAAATCTCTTGCCAGTATCCGGCTAAATGTTGAGCCTGATAAATACTGCTAAATTGATATGAAATAGGAATAAGTGGGGATTCAACGTCAGGTACAGCTTGCTGCAGAGCTAAATTCACCATTTGGCAATGGACTGGGTTACAGTCCTGACAATGCTCACCATGCGAATGAAGAGACTGAGTCATCTTTTGATGACATACGGTCTGATCATTTGCTTGAGTATGCATATTGTTATGCGAAAATTTTTCGCTATGACACGGCATAGTATGAAGATCATGTTGCATAGGCGTCTGTGCAATAGACACACCACTCCACCCAATGACGAAAGCCATTAGGAACACAAACCAAGCATACTTGCGTAAGTGTTGTAGAGCCATTGTGATTTATCGCCTAGAGCCGATGGGTGATCTTAATGCCATTAGCATAACGAAGTTTTAAAAGAGATACAATTTTCTATCTTAACTGCTTGTTATAGAGCAATTAAGCAAATGGAGGTTGATGCTGAAGGACTAAATCAATCACCTCTAATGCGCCTTCTTGTTCATTACTTACAGTGGTATAAGGCGCCACCGCTTTTAATGCTTCTACTGCATTTTCAACTGCAAACCCATAACCCACAGCTTTAATCATCTGCATATCATTGTTGTTATCACCAATCGCAACCACTTGATTAGGTTCAACCTGCCATTTTTGTAGTAATAAGTTCAAACCGTGTGCTTTATGCTGGTCGGGAAGAATCAAATCGATAAAATTAAAACCACTTGAAACAGGTACCAAAACTTTATCTGCTACAAAACTTTGCTTCTGAAAATGCTCAAAAATCGCAAAGCTTTCGTTTTCCTGAGCGGTAAAAGTAATTTTGCACACTAAGTCATCTAGTGCATAAAAGTCATCTACAACTGTCAGTTTTTCAAAATATCGGGCAACCTTGGCATAGTCCTCTGCGTTCATGCTGCTATGCACATAAGCACTCTGTTTCCCGCAGATCACCATGGTTGAGGTATATGAAGGATCAATCGCTTTTAGAATCTCAATATATTGTTGCTGACTTAAATGAGCAAAAGCTAATTCTTGCCCTGCATCTACAACATGCGCGCCATTTTCTGCAATAAAAGCAATTTCATGACTAATTTCTGGAAAATAGGTAATCAGCTTTGCGAGTTGATTACCACTGGCTACCACAAAATGAATATTATTTTGTTTTAGTTGTTCGTATTGTTTTAAAAAACGTGCTTTGTTGTACTGCTTTTTGGAATTAAGAAAAGTCCCATCCATATCTACCGCTAAAATTTTTACTGTCATTAATTATCGAGGTCTCTTACTAAAAACTTATTAAACCAAATTTAGCTTTATTTTTCATGACACTTTTACAGTTTTATACGTATCTATGCACAAAAAGTTTTCCACAGAGCTACATCGTTTTTTGCACAGGTTATTTTTTAGCAAAGCTTAAAAAAAAATCAGATAATAAAATATTCAACACGCATAAAAAAAGAACGCCAAAACGTTCTTTTTTCATACATTTCGCTTAGAGAATAAACGGTTGATCTAATTTTGTTTATTTTACCAACATCTTATCCATACGGTTATCAACACAGTTATCCATATAGTTATAAACAAAGTTATCCACAAGCTTATTCTCAGTTCAACATACTTTTTAAGCGTCTACACTGCCCACTTTCGCAAGCTCTGCACGCATTTGATCAATCACAACTTTATAATCTGGTTGACCAAAAATAGCTGAACCAGCAACAAACATATCTGCACCCGCTTCAGCAATTTCACGAATATTTGCAGGGCCAACACCACCATCAACTTCTAAACGAATATCACGACCACTTGCATCGATAACTTTACGAGCTTCACGCAACTTTTCTAATGTCATTGGAATGAACTTTTGTCCACCAAAACCTGGGTTTACACTCATTATTAAAATTTGATCTACTTTATCAAGCACGTAATCTAAATAGTGCAACGGCGTTGCTGGGTTAAAGACTAAGCCAGCTTTAGCACCACCTGACTTAATTAACTGTAATGAACGATCGATGTGGTGCGATGCTTCTGGATGGAAAGTAATAATATCTGCACCAGCTTCCAAAAAGTCTCCAATAATTCGATCAACTGGAGATACCATTAGATGCACGTCAACAGGAGCTGTAATCCCATAATTTTTTAAAGCCTTACATACACCAGCACCAAAAGTTAAATTTGGAACATAGTGATTATCCATCACATCAAAATGTACTACATCGGCACCTGCGGCTAACACTTTGTCTACATCTTCACCTAAACGAGCAAAATCGGCAGATAAAATAGAAGGAGCAATCAAGTAAGGCTTGGACATAGGTGGATGACCTGGCTAAAAATTTAAGGAGAGGCTGAAAATTATAACAAAAAAGAACCTACTTGGCCTGCCCTTCCTTGCTTAAATGACAACATTTCAAACTTGCAACGTAACGTTGCAACAATAGAATGCTAACGGCGAAACGAATTTGTTAAGGTACATTAAACCAATGTGAGGATTGATAATGAAAAGCACAACTCATCTATTAACAAACGATGGAAAACGCATTGCAAAACGTCTAGTTAATCATTGGAAGCACAAGTTTGAAGTACAAGAAACTGAACAAGATTTTAAAATCTTAATGCCTACAGCAACGATTACGCTTGCACCAGAAACAGAGCAGTTAAACGTTGCTATTGATAGCCAGTTAGATGACCACGATCACTTAGAAAAAGTAGTGCTTGATCATCTAAACCGTATGGCTCAACAAGAATTTCAGGTGGAATGGCAACACTAATTAGCCAGCGACCTTTTCTAATTGGATTGCATGGAACTGTAAATGCTCATCCATAAAGGTTTGAATAAAATAATAACCATGGTCATAGCCAGCATGTTGTCTTAAAGTTAAAGGCTGTCCTGCTTTTAAACATGCTTGCTTAAATTTTTCAGGGTGAAGTTGTTCATAAAATTGGTCATCTAATCCCTGATCAACCAAAATTTCGTCAAATACTGCACCATTTTTTGATACTAAAGCTGTGGCATCATGAGCCAACCAGCTATCACGATCTGCACCTAAATAATGACTAAAGGCTTTGTCTCCCCAAGCACATTCAGTTGGTGCACAGATCGGTGCGAAAGCAGATACCGACTTAAACTTTTCAGGATATTTAAACGCTAAAGTTAGTGCGCCGTGTCCACCCATTGAGTGCCCAAAGATACCAACTTGTTGAGCGTTTACAGGAAAGCTTTTTAAAATGAGTGGATATAACTCATCAATTAAATAGCTTTCCATTTGATAATGCTCAGACCATGGTGCTTGGGTAGCATTAATATAAAAGCCCGCCCCTTGCCCAATATCCCAATGATCCCCTGCTGCGACTTGGTCTCCACGAGGAGAAGTGTCTGGGGTAATCAATATTAGGCTCAGCTGTGCTGCCATATGCTGCGCATGTGCTTTAATGGCAAAGGTTTCTTCAGTACATGTTAACCCAGCTAAGTAAAACAAAGTTGAGCAAGCTTTACCTTCTAGAGCTGCTGGTGGTAAATAAACACCAAACTTCGCTGGTCCTTTTAAATAAGAAGATTCAAATTGGTATATACGCTGCTCGCCCTCAAAGCAGCGGTTTTTTTGCAGGAGTTGCATCGTTTTTAGCCTCTGTTTTTGTTTGAGCAATATCTACACTACCTGTATTTTGCTGAGGAAATAGATACTTTTCCAATTGAGGTAGCATAAGTTCCATATTTTTACCAATCATCCACTGAGGCTCTGAAGGTTCAACACCTTGAGCCACTTCCCATTTGGTTACTGTTTGCTTAGCTGTGTTAAATGAGTCTTTCATCGACGATTGTTCTCGCATAGCCAAATCAAAGAAAGCTCGTCCAAAATAGGTATAGTCAGCTTCGTTATTACATCCAAAAGAAGTTTTATCAGCAGCCGATGCGGTAATAATTAAGGTATCAGGAGACTGTAAAGCAGGAATAAAGCTTCCTGAATAACAGGCTGAGATCACAATTACACGCCAGCGAATACCGGATTTGTCCAGTGTTTCTCGCAACCATTTCGGGTCCACTTGCCCTAAATCTAATGGCGCATTTTCAATTTCGAAGTGATTTTGTTCACCGTGTGAAGTCATATATAAAAATAGTACATCACTATCACGGTTCATTTGCTGGCCCATGCGGCGTAGGGCTAACTCGATACTGGTTTTAGAGGCAATCGGAATATCTGTGCGGGTATCTGGATTATTAACCAGCATCATCGAACGTCCAATCGTTCCGAAACGTGTATCAAACTGTTCTTTAATACGGACCACTTCCGATTTAAAAACATCTTGATAACTATCACCAGCAACACCTAAAAAATACCAATGGCTTTTGGCGAGCTCACCATATTGAACTTGCTCTAAAGAATCATTTAATAGTTTACTTTGTGCATAAAAAGCATCTTCAGCAAACGTTGGAGCCGTATCTTCTACCTTCCAAATCGGTTGATCTTTTACAGAAAGTTGCCAAACCACCATCGTTGCAATGGTCGCAACCATAACCAGTGCACGTTCCCACCATGGCCACTTAAGCTCACGTGAGAAAACCCAAATTACGGCTAAACTTTGCCACACGAATAAAGCTACAAATAAACTCGGTAAAATTCCGTTATAAATAGCATCGGGAATAAAGTTGAGATAACCGTTAGACCCCAAATACTGGATTAAACATTGAATTAATAAGATATTTGTATCTAGAACCAGCCAAAGTAAAGCAGGAACTAGCATTAAGCGAGGTTGGTTGGTTCGCTGAGATAAAAAAATACCAACAATTAAGGCAATGAATGGCCAAAGTGCATAACCAATTAAACCTTGTGAATTAAAATCACCGATTTGACCAGCTACAAGCCAGCTATAAAGAGAGTTGGTACATCCTCCTAAAATTCCCCAAACAATAAGCTGAAGAATAGATGGATGTACAATCTGTAAAGAACGTCTTGACCCCAAAAACAGCCACATTCCGGCAATTTGGTTGCTTTTAAAATCATGCCAAAAGTTAATGGAGGGTTTAAGATCAATCATAAAAGGTTTTCAAAAATTTCGTTTTTGACAGGCATCTTAAGTGTATGCCTGCTAAGAATTTTAGCAATCATGCTTTTGAACTATATCACATATATTTGTGCATTATTCAAGCAATAAAACCTAACCTTACATAAGCCTACTGAAAATACGCATCAAAACGACAAGCATCCCCTTGCCATTGATGAGCTGGCTCTTGATTTGCCAAGAAAATAGCATGGCGTGGTCGCTTAACGACTACACGTTTAGCAACTCTCTGTGCCAAAACTAGCAAATTATCCCCCAAATCCATCTCACCATCTTCAGGTAAAAGAAGATGTAAAAGCTGCATTTGTTTTTTGACTTGAGCTTGTTTTTTAATTGCTTGTTGATTCTGGTCGCGCTGTGGGAACATCGGGTCAAGGTAGACTACATCAACCGTTTTTGCTTCTTGATGTAATTGCTGTAAATAGCTTCCAGAGTCAGCAAAGATCAGTTGAATACGTTCCATAAATTGACTTAAAAATGGATCACGTTCCGCCAGAGCTTTTGAATCTTCAAGTAAAGTAAATAAAATCGGATGGCGCTCAACAAGCTGGATTTGGGCACCTAGATAAGCCATAAGTAAGCTGTCATGGCCTAAACCCGCTGTTGCATCAACCAGTACTGGCTTTTCACCTAACTGACAAGCACGGGCAATCATTTCCGATTTAAGACTTGCACGTTTTAAACGTGGAATTTCAGCTTTCCAGTCGGGTTGCATTTTCATGCCATTAGCAGATAACCAAAGTCCGTTTTCATCTACACAAAGGGCAATTTCAGGATTGAAGCGTAAAAACCGTGCATTCAGCCTTTCAATTGGCTGTAAATCGACAGTCACACCTCTAGAACAAAGCACAGCTTGGTAGTGCTGTGCTTGTTCTTGAAAATCTTCTTCAAAATATATATGCATGAGTACTGCCTTTACTTTGCTTTACCCTGATGCGCTATCTTTTTCCACGCATCATCACGTAAATAAACTGGCAAAGCATGCTCGGCATTCACCCATTGCTTTTGTGCAGCATAGACACGTGCAATAGAAGCAATATCCTGTGCAGTTGCAGTGATTGTTTGATGCTCTGCATCAGCTTGAAGTAACTTTGTGCCCGAACCAATTAAGCAATGTTTTGCATAAGCTGCTGCTGGCTCATAGCTCATTAATTTTTCTTCATCAATACACTGCATAATTCCTTGTTCATCTAGAACAAAACTTGCAATGTAAACTTCGTTCATACGCGCATCAAGCACCGCAGTCACTTGTTCCAAACCTTCAAGTCGGTAAGCAGCTTGTGCTAAAGCTTGCAATGTAGAAACGGGAATTACTGGTAAATCTTGTGACCAAGCTAAAGCCTGGGCAACAGCAGCATTAATTCGAACACCACTAAAAGAACCTGGCCCACGGCTAAAGGCAATCGCATCTAAACCAGCAACTTCAAGACCTGTTTGTTGTAGCCCCTGCTCAATCATGGGCAAAATAGTCTGTGTTTGTGCTTTCGCCCGCGTATCGAGTTGAAAAAACAGTTCTTGGGTTTCATCGACTAATGAAATAGAACACTGCTCATTTGCAGTTTCCAACGCCAGCAATTTCATGCACAACCTTAGTATTAAATCAGATTAAAAACGAAGGTTATGATACCCCACTCGGCTCTGATAGGCGAGTTGTTCTATCTCTAAATAAAAATGCCAAGCTTGTGCTTGGCATAGAAAATAACTTATTAAAAGATTTTAAAAGTGAAACTCTTTTAAATCTGCATAGCTCTTAAAGTGTTCAGCATAATGTAATGCACTCAAGCGTATTTTCGCTGCCCCATCTTCATCTAAAGTTTTGACAATTTTGCCTGGTGAACCCATCACCACTGAATTATCTGGAATCACCTTCCCTTCAGGAATTAAAGCATTAGCACCGATAATACAATTTTTACCAATCACCGCCCGATTTAAAATTACGGCGTTCATACCAATCAAACTATTATCACCAATCGTACAACCATGCAGCATGACTTTATGACCGACTGTGACATATTCACCAATATTTAACTCAAGTCCAGCATCGGTATGTAAGACAGAATTTTCTTGAATATTAGAGAAATCACCAATCCGAACGACACAGTTATCAGCACGAACTACTGCACCAAACCAAATGCTGACTTGACGCCCTAACTCTACTTGTCCAATTAGCGTTGCAGTTGGAGCAACCCAACCATCCCATGGCTCATGTAATGCTTTTGGGTGCTGTCCTTGATAGCTATACATCATAATTTATCAATCCTGATCTTTATTTTTTATGAGAAAACTTTGGCATTCCAAAGGTTGGTGAGTTAAGTAAAAATGGCCAATCTTTTTGATAACCTAGTCCATATTTAAACAGAGCAACTAACATACGAGCAGTTAACCCCCAAATAATTTCATTATCAATCTGTAAGCTTGGGAAATATAAAGACTGATGAGCATATCGAACTTCATAGGGTGTCGGACGCGTCTCGATCAGTTGCTGTAACGGGACAAAGAAAATTCGATCAATTTCGGTAGGCTGAGGTATTAAAGTGACCTCAGGAGGAATAAGCCCAACGATCGGTTTTACAGACAAACCGCTTCTTGCTCGCTGCATCGGCAAATCACCTAACAACTGTACATCAAACGGATTTAAAGCTGTCTCTTCTTGAGCTTCTCTTAATGCAACAACAATATTACTGGTATCACTAGGATCACGCTTTCCCCCAGGAAAAGAGACTTCCCCCGCATGGTTGTTCATATGTATTGAACGGCGTGTAAGCAGTACCTTAGGATCATTCTCATTCGTAATGGCAATGAGTACTGCAGCTTGTGCTTCTTGTATGCGGGTGGAAAAGCGCAATCTTTGCTGTAACTTTTGTGTTAGCAAGTGCTCTTCCATACCATTCACCTATTATTCTGTCTCTCTTTGCATCATATCTGAAAATCAAAGTTAGGGAATAGAGTTGATGCGTAAGTCTAAAAATTCAGTTATGCTGGGTCATCTCTATACTCGATGATAATTATGAGTTTCTGTGTAGCGTGTGGGCATAAAACCGAACAAAAAATTCCTTTAGGTGATCATAAAGTACGCCGTGTTTGTACTCATTGTGGAAATATTCATTATGAAAACCCCAAAGTAATCTGCGGTGCCTTAGCGTTATGGGAAGACAAAGTATTACTTTGTCGTCGTGCGATTGAACCTCGTTATGGCTTATGGACATTACCTGCTGGTTATATGGAATTGTACGAAACCATGGAACAAGGTGCAGCACGTGAAACTCGTGAAGAAGCAGAAGCCGAGATAGAAATAGAACAACTTTATTGTATGTACAATATTCCGCGTATTGGTCAAATTTATGTTCTTTTCAAAGCACAGCTGAAAGATGGCATTTTTGGTGCTGGTGAAGAAAGCATCGAAAGTCGTCTGTTTGAAGAGCATGAAATTCCATGGGGAGAACTGGCCTTTCCTAGTGTCGAACATACATTAAGACATTATTTTGAAGATCGTAAGAAACAAGTTTTTCCAACACATCTTGAAACTTTGGGTACTCGTTTAGACCATACAGGTTAATCAATTAGATAATAAAAAAGACCGCTTTCGCGGTCTTTTTTATATGTCTTTTATTTTTTTAAGATTTAGTCTTAATCTGATAACAATCAGCTGTTCTAAGTGTCACAGTTCCAGTCATACGTTGACCTAAAGCTTTTTCAGTCTCAGTCGGAGCAGGTGAAATATCTTTAATATTATTATAAACTTGTTGATAGAAAGCGTACGGATTTAACCATGAAACTGTTTTGTTATCATAGGTAGTAAGATTCGCACCACTGGTCTGCCCTTGTAATAGATTAGCAACGTTAATTTTTGCGCCACTTACAAGTAAAGTTTGGCTACCAGTTTGAGAAGTACTTTGAACTACATTTGAATTTAGGCCTACCACAATGCCATTTAACTTCCCTAATTGAGGCACCCCAAAAATCATTCTTACTGTAATTGACTTATCATTGGTGGCCGACTCTGTTCCTCCAGTTGTGCCAATTCTGTACTGCTGAACGCCATTGTTATCAATTAAACTCGTATTCGAAACCACTCCACACTGACCAGACATGTCTGTTGCAGTAGCATTAGGTTTAATATCTGTTCTAATGTCTCCATTTTCATCAACTACAATACCCAAATCAATAGGGGCAATTCCTGCTGTATCAAATTTAAAGTTTAGAGTTGCATATAATGGGAAAATATAAGTTTGACCAGATTTGACATTATTAGCTGTTTTAAAGATCTGATTAGACAGATAGCTCGCAGGGCTTACCTTATAAATATCCATAGAACCATTATAATTTTGGTTATCAACACTCTGTTTCCATAAAGCATACTGCTGAGGATTAGGAGTTTTAGTATTTGTTAACCCGAAATATGAACTATCACGTCCTGCAATAAGTGAATCATTCAATAATTTGCCTTGATAAATCACTAAATCTTCATTTGTATTGCTAGAAGTTTTTAAACGGAATGGTTGTGTTGATTTAATTTCTGTCTGTATTGGATCAAGCCAAGTAGTTTGCGAGTCTGCAACCATTTGAGTTGGCTTAGATTTCGTCAAGACATTTAATACTGCACTAATTGCTAACTGGCTTGTAATTGTACTCGTTCCTTTCCATTGTAAACCATAACCAAATGTATATCCCCGACGATCAGATAGTAAGAATAAATTACCAAACATATGTTGGGTATTAGCGCTATTTTTTGGGCAATCTGCTAAATTAGTTAAATTACATCCATAAAAATTTTCAGATATTAAATTAGGCTCAGCCAAAGTAATATAATCTGATTGATATAACCCTACTAAACTTAAGTGTGCCAACTGCGTTACCAATTCAAAAGCTTGCGTATCTGATACTGGACTTACATCTAACCATGGTTTCAAAATATTGGCATAAGCACCATTTTTCCATTCTGTAGCTGTAATATTTTGAACTAAAATATTTAAAGTATTTTTCTTCTCATCGGTAAATTGGGTTGGCTGCAAATCACCAGCAACATGATCTCCCCTCTCTAAGCCAACGCTTTGAAAAAGTTTTACCAATGCCATTGCAACCCGCACTGTAGGATCATTCTGGTTAAGTGAGGTTGGTGTTTGCCCAGTTAATCCAATCGCCATATCCATGACTTTCAAACGTGGCGGAACAGTCATCTGAATTTTTGAAACAGTGTCTAACTTAACAGAGCCTAGTTCAATTTTTCTTGTAGCTTTGGTATCTTGCAAATAAAAACTAGCAGTATCGCCTGCTTTACAAGATCCGATAACACTATTTCCAGAAGCCTTAGTAACAAAACTTAGATTCGCTGCACTACTACAGGTAAAATTAATACCCGCTATTGGGTAATCTAAAGAGAATTGTAGACAATCACTGTTTGTTACGGAACAACTTCCATTAGCAGTAGCTCCTCCTGATCCATTTGTAGGATTCTCATTTATTGTGGAACTACCACCACCACAACCGTTTAGCATCAGTGCCAATGTGGTAAGTGCAAAAGGCCATAAAACTTTTTTATTCATTAGATATCCTACTTATTTTTAACGTAATACTGAAATTTGAATTTGTCCCTGATTCGTTAACTCATTTTCTGCCACATCTACGGCAGAGGATAATGGCGTCAACATCATGTAATGTGCTAAGGGTGGTAATTTTAAAACACCTTGGATTGATGCGTGTTGTAATAGAGTAGAAGGATACGATTTACTCTTGAAACCGCTCACCCCCTCTAAAATACACCCTTTATCATCTAAAAAAATAACTAAAGGCCAATAATATAAAGGTCTTTCATTACTAGCAGCGAATGACATAAGTTTTAAATGTTGAATTGAAGGATCAAGCTTTATCAACTCATACTCAAACTTTTCTTTAAGAGGTTTTCTTGGCCACAAATTTACTTCTTTACTTATACTGAGCTTTTTAATTGATTTATTATAATTTTTAATAAAACACTTATCTTGTTCAAAAGTTGCTTCTAAATCTTGAGAAGATAAACGTATATACGTCGGCGCTAATACCACTGCCGACTCTGTATCTTGAGTATGTCGATTAAAAAGCTGATCCAACGTTGATCGACTTAGACCTTTTTTACGTTCTATTGACTCAGTTCTGCCTAAACCATCTGGCACGATATAAAAACGTTTTTTTCCTTCTAAATTAAACTCTTGGTCTTCAAGATATTCACTATTTACATATTCTATGCCATCAATAGTAGTAAATTTAGACTTATCTTGTGAAGAATTTGGCTCAGGGGAAGCCTGTGAAGTACTTTTGATCGGAGGTGGAATTAAAAGTAATTGTTTCTGCCATTCATCATTAGATGCCGTCTGAAGTTTTACATTTTCAATAGGTGTTTTTAATTCATGACTATTTGCTGAAGTAGGCTGAGTATTTTGGACTTTTTGCGGTGCAGTCGGTGCAGTCGGTGCAGTCGGTGCAGTCGGTGCAGTCGGTGCAGTCGGTGCAGTCGGTGCAGTATTTAATTTCTTTTGTGTTGATTGCTCCATTTTTTTTGGTGAATCGATAGTAGTTTTTTCTTTAGAAACTTTTTGAGCTGGATCAATTATAATTTTATTCGGTAGATTTTGAGATTGTATTTCCACTCTAGGAGGTAGCTGTCTTTTTTGATCAACTTTTTTACTCGGTACAATCATAGGACGCCCATCTGGACCTATAATCGTGTAAAAACCATCTGCATAAGATACAGAAACACTTACCATCGCAACAGATAAAATTGAGATAGCAAGTTTAGGGCGGAACATCCATTTATATTGTCTTACCATTTTGTTCTATAACTCAAACCAAGCACTGTAACTTTAGTATTCGTTTTTACATCTAAACCCGCATAAGGATTTAATAAAATATTATCAACACCACATTTATTCGATAAAGTACTTGTACACGCGGGTATGTTATCGCGACTGCGTAAGAAACCAACTGAAAGATCCAAATCTGTATCTGCATCAAAACGATAACCTAATCCTAAACCAAATAATTGTGCATTATTAATTGGGACCATGGTATTACGTTTGTCATTAGGAATAGCACTGGCACGGGGCTCATAACCAGCTCGTAATTTTAAACGATCCGTTGCTGAATACTCTAAACCAATACCCCAACTCCATGGTGAAGTAAATTTTAAAGGTAATGCTAAAGAGTTATCAGTCACATCATTAGATAATAATTTTGCAACTTTGAGTAATGAGATCTGACGATCAAACTCAAATTTAAATTTATCCCATGCCGAATAATCTGTCCAACCAACATCAAAATTCACTTGTAAGTCTGGCAAGATCTTATACTTAATACCTGCCTGAAAATGTGCAGGGTACTCTAGATCCATTGCAACTAAACCTGATTCAATATCAGGTACATAACCAGGCAAACCTAAAATTCTAGCTAAAATTTGACCTGTAGCAGATGAATTCAATCCCTTAATCAATTCTTGTGGTGCTTTAGCGTTATCAATCAAGTATTTGCCTTTCATACGCATCTTGGCTGAACTTTGATAAACCATACCGAAGCCAAAATCGTCTGTCGGTTCCCACAATAAGCCCAAGTTATAACTTGGACTTAAAGACTGCTCCAATGAAACTTGTAAAGCTCCCATTTTATTAAATGGGTTCATTCCTTCCTGAGCATTACACATACCAAATAATAATAAGTCGGTAATCATGTCATTGTTATTCTTAAATGGTGCGCAAACCACTTCATCAACCATACGCAATACACCAAGCATCTCATTTGGAAAGCGAAGATCAGTTTTCAATGCTAGTGCGTTATAAGACATACCAATTGAGGCACCAATTGATAAGTGATCATTTACTTGAAAACCAAAAGATGGGGATAAATAGGTGATTCGCTCTACTGCAACTTGCTGCCCCATATAGTTACCAGCATTTCCATTTTCTGCTCCAAAACCAGCAACCAATGGTGCATATATCGCTGTTGCATAAGTTACTTTTGAGCCAGGTGGTTTGTAGGCAATTCCTGCAGTAGGAGCAACCAGTGGATAACCCTCCCCTAAATCAACCATTTTTTTAAGGATAGGGACATACAAGCTAGCGTATTCAACATCACCACGCACAGGTCCCTTAAAATCTGTACAAATATTAGCAGTAACCTCTGGTCCATCATTACAGACAAGAGGATCATCTGAATAACCAAAAATATTATAGCCAGGGGGGGCTGAAAACTCGCGTTGGATATCAAAATTAGCAAGAATACCCTGTACATCAGTTTGTAGCCCATCAATCTTGGCTAACGCTGCAGGGTTAAAATGAACAGCACTAATACCTAGTGGATCTGCTGTTACAGCATTCCCCATCGATAATGAACGAATATCAACAGCTAGGTTTTGTCCTAATTGAGCATTGGCAAAGCTAGAAAAACCAGAGATCACAATTGCCATTGTTAAAGGACATAATTTAGGATATTTCACCTGCCTATCTCCTTATTTTTATTTTTTGCGCAAACCTAAGATATCTAGCGGGAATGACAAACCAAGTGAAACATCTGGTGCATCCTCTGTTAAACCAAAGCCAACTGTACCGTTAACAATCGTATCAGGTGAAACACGTACCCCCAAAGCAAAAGCCATCACCGCACTACTCTGATCTGGTGACTGATATGATTCACCATTTGCAAACTGAAACTCTGAATTTAAGTTAAAGCTTTGTTGGTAAGACATGGTTAAGGACACATCATAGTTAAAGGAATAGGCAAAACCGAAAGAGAATCCTCCACTGATTCCAGGATCAAAAGATTCTAAAATACGATTACCACGTACCTGATTTAAACCAGTCTCTTTAAAACCATAATTGGCAGATGCTGAAGCAAATAAAACCACCGGATCGATATATTTACGAGTACTTGCTCCTAAACCTACAGAGTAATAA
Source organism: Acinetobacter sp. 1294243 (assembly GCF_000588015.1). Lineage (NCBI taxonomy): Bacteria > Pseudomonadati > Pseudomonadota > Gammaproteobacteria > Moraxellales > Moraxellaceae > Acinetobacter > Acinetobacter sp. 1294243. Next base: position 6,853 of record NZ_JFXG01000031.1, on the reverse strand, counting down.
CCTTTACCAGTTGAAAGTTCATTTTGAGCAACTTCATATGGACTATCGCCAGTTTTAGTAGAAACGCTACCAAACAAAACTAAAGGTAAGCGTCCTTGTTTCAATGGGAAAGGTTCCCAACGTGCACCTAATGAAATATCCCCTAACCCTGCAGTATCTGAATCACTAGCAATATCAGATTTAGCAACAAGAGGTACAGTCGCTGAAAGTGTTAAATTATCTAAAACACCATATTGAGCTGTAAAACTGTTGGTCAATGTATGCTGAGCATCTTCCCTAATACTCAATCGACTAATACTAGAATTATCATCTCCTAATGCTAAATCTAAAATACTATCGCGGTAATAGGTATAATCGAGATCATAATATGTTGAAATTTCGCCTTTTTTAATTAATGAATATTGTCGTTCATTCGAGGTAAAAACTTCTTGTAAATTGGTCTATTGGCTCGCATCTCCTTCTTTTTTCTGTAAAGCAGTCGCGGCTTGATTTGCTTCTGGATTAGCTGATGTAGGTTCAGATTCAGTAGTGGTAGATCCATTAGTCGGAGCTAATGCATCTTCTTGCACTGAATTTGATGTTGGCGTTACATCTGATACCGTGGTCGCTTCAGAAACAGCTGTACTATTTTGTACATCTGCTTGTGCAACTTGATCATCTGCATAAAGTGTACCTGTAATAGCACTCATGCTTAATACCAATACACTCATCTTCATCCATCGATTATTCATATTTCTTCCCACCCAATTTATTTATTTTACTAAATCAAATTTTCATTACTTACGTTTGTAATAAAGACGCATATAAGTTTCTATCGGCTGATTATGATTGGAAGAGTGACTATCATTATCCAGAACCCTTCGCATTGTTGAGGCTTTATTTGCTAAACGATCATAATTAAACGTTGGATATTGCACATCTACAAAGGCATAACGGTTAACAGTTGCATCTTCCACATGACGCATATCAGCATCTTTCAATGTTAATAAGTCTTTACGCTGTGATTCAGGCACAGAAATAACAAATAACGTATTATTATCCCAAACCTCTTTAAAACGATTTTCATCAAAGCTGATATTGCCTAAAGCAGGATCAGCTACATAGACTCGTCCATCTTTATAAGCTTTATATACGACAAAATGTTTAAAACCAGCATATGAAATAGGAACAATCGCAGGTTGACCTAATTTAACTAAATCCGAAAACCCCCCTCGATAACCGCCACTATCCAAACCAATAGCAGTTACGAAACGCTTCATATCAAGTAGTGAAAAGCTACGGCGTTCAATAATTCGTTGATACTCACCATACTGAAGTAAACCACTCATTGTTTGTTGTTCAGTTAAGCTTGTACCCACATAACCATTCAACAAAGTTGTAAGTGCAGCTGAACCACAGCTATAGTCATATGCTTGTCGAACAATACCGCGAAATTGATCTTCTATCGCAGGCTTAATCGTTACTGGCTCAATATGATTTCGGCGAAATGATAAATTACGTGAATCGGCAGTCTCTGTATAATAAACAGTTCCCGGTGGCTTTTTTTCTATTTCGAAGGCTTCTGTCGCAAAGTAATATATCAATGCTGAGCCCAAAGCAATCTCTAACATAAGCACTTGTTCTAAATGGTGGCCTAACTGGCCTTATTCATTTTATTCTTAGAGCAATAGCTCTACATCCCTGTGTGTTGAAGATACCTTTTTTTTTTGAAAAAAACAGCCTTTTTTTACTTTTTTTTGATGAACGTTTAGTTTTATAAAAATAAAGAGACTTTTATAGTTAATTTAAATTGATTCTTAATTTAACGGCTTATTTTTATCAATTAAAATATATTTTTATATAACAAAACTAGATGAGTTAATAAATTAAAAAAGCGCGTATTAAACGCGCTTTTTTTATTAAAACTTTTAAATTAGTGGCCAGAAATTGTAATTGTAGAAGTACCTACATTAATACCTTGGATTTCAACATCACCAATTGAAGCAGCAGTATTTGAACCTAAACGAATACCCTGTGCATAGACGTTCATGCCTTGAGTACTATTATTTTGAATCTTCAATCCAGTCGGCACAACAGAAATGTCAGCATTCACATCTAAGTTACCAGTTGTATTACCAGCACCACGGACCATAACTTTATCAAGGACAATTTTACCACCGCCAGCAGCATCATTAATACCTAGGTTAGATAAAGTTAAACCACCTTGCAAACTTGAATTTACTTTAATCATTGCACCTTGTGGTGTAGCACCTAATTGAACATTAGCTGAAATAGCGCCTAAAGATAAATCTAAACCAGAAAGAATTTCAGTTGGAGCTGCTTCTGTAATACCACGTACAGCAGTAGTTTCATTTAAAGTACCAGAACTACCAACACCAATAGAACCAACTTTTACATTAACTGCACCTACATTTGCAGCAACGTTTAAAAACGCGCCATTTGTAGCAGATGCACCAACGCTATCAATTTTAAGATCTAATAAATTCTGTGTTGTATCTACCTGCGTAAGAGTTATCGCTTTACCTTGAGTTGCATCTGTACCCGTAATTGTGATTGCACCTGCAGTTGCTGTAGCACCCACAATACCTGTAGTTGGGTCTAAACCATCGTTATCGTGAATATATAATTTATCGATGGAAATACCGCCAGCACCCAAAGCGATACCGATATTAATACCATCTTGACCAGTAGCAGCACTAAGCGCAGCATCGTCCATTGACTGCATTGCCATTGCATTTGCGCTGATAGCTAAAGAAGAAACTAAAGCAAGTTTAGTGAACATTTTCATTGAGCACTCTCCCAAGAGCATTTATTTTTTGACTTTAACCACTCTCATTGTCTCAAGTCGCATTTTTCTTTATATGGCAACCGAAACTTCCAATCCTTGAGTAGTTTTGCTTAGCAATTACTAAATTACATCTACGTTACTTTTTGTTCAACTAGTGTTGTGCATTTTTTGCCAATTACCCGACAAACGGTACACCTTAGGTTTTACTTCATAAATGATCATAAACATATAAAATCTTAAGCTGTAATTGTGCTTGTTTTATCAGCAAAAAGCTTTCCAATTAAAACTCTTCCTCCTGATGAACTATGACTTGTAGTAAACTATGTTCTCTCATTAACCACTACCTTATTTAAAAATGTCTCAGTTAAAGAAAAAAATCTCTTTACATGGTAAAAGTGCTGCCGATATTTTAAAAAAGTTACACGGGTTAACTGGGCTTATTTATTTAAATGACAATAACAATCCAATTATTGGATTTCTTCCTCAAAAATATATTCTTTTTCAAGATGAAAGTTATTTAGAGTTTCATCATCAAAATTTTAATGAATATAGAAATATATCAAAATTAAATCACTTAATAGACTTTACCCAATTTAAAGAGAATAATTCACAAGGAAATATTAAATCTACGACAAGTTTTACAGGAGGTTATATTGGTTTTATCAGTTATGATTTTTCTGCTCATCAGTTTATTGACATACGAAACCACATACAGCCCTCTTTATTCTTAGGACAATATCGCTCTTTTTTAAAATATATAGATAATGATTGGTATTTTTTTAGTGATGAATCAGATGCACTTGAGCTATTCTCATATATTGAAAATAGAATAGAGAATTCTATTTCTAATCATTCTAAAAATATATTTGAATTAAAAACTACTATTCAGCCAAGATGGTCTAAAAAACAATATTTTGATGCTTTTACTAAAATACAAGAATATATTAAAGCTGGTGATTGCTATCAAATTAATTTAACCCAAGAATTTAAAGCTGATTTCAAAGGATCTTTATTAAATAAAGCAGCAGATTTATGGAATCTTACTAATGCACCATATGCAGGCTATTTAAAGTTAGATAATTTTGAATTATTAAGTTGTTCCCCCGAGCTTTTTATTGAATTCAATCAAAATAAACAAATTAAGACAAGACCCATTAAAGGAACAATGCCTCGCTATAAAAATGTAGAAAAAGATTTTATTTCAAAACAAACCTTAAAAAACTCTCAAAAAGATCAGGCAGAGAATGTCATGATTGTTGATTTATTACGTAATGATTTGAGCATTTATGCCAATACAGGATCTGTAAAAACAACAAAACTATTTGAGATTGAAAGTTTCAATCAAGTACATCACATGGTAAGCGAAATCGTTGCGACCCTTAAAGATGACGTCAATCCTATGGAAATGCTTCTCTCTGCCTTACCTGGAGGATCAATCACAGGTGCTCCGAAAATTCGGGCAATGCAGATCATTGAAGAGTTAGAGGAAGCAGCAAGAGGTGCATATTGCGGCACATTAGGCTATTTCAATTTTGATGGTACAGGCCGCTGGAATATTCTTATCCGTAGTTTTCAACAATATCAGAATCAGCTTTCTTTATGGGCTGGCGGTGGTATTACAATTGCATCAAATGCTGAAGCAGAATATCAAGAGAGTCTTGATAAAGTCTCTGCTATGCTGAACCTAATGAACAACACAGCAGAGTAAAATTTACAGAATATCTTGTTTTAATGTTTGTACTAAACGCTCATTTTGCTCATCAGTTCCTACAGTTATTCGCAAGAATTGATTAATACGAGGCTTATTGAAATAGCGCACAATAATGCCCTGCTCACGTAATTGCTGTGCAAGCTGACCTGCATCATGCAATGGATGTGAAGCAAAAATAAAGTTTGCTTTAGAAGGTAAAACTTTAAAGCCCAAAGTAGTTAATTCATCTACTAGCTTTTCACGACTAGAAATAACTTTTTGACATTGTTCTTCAAAATAAGTTTGATCTTCAAAAGAGGCTACCGCTGCTGCAATTGCAAAACGGTCAATAGGATATGAATTAAAACTATTTTTGACAGCTTCAAGTGCAGCAATTAAATGAGACTGAGCAATCGCGAAGCCAACGCGTAAACCCGCAAGAGAACGAGATTTTGAAGTTGTTTGACACACAACCAGATTCTCATAGCGATTTACTAAACTCACAGCTGATTCTGCACCAAAGTCAACATAAGCCTCATCAATGACAACCACTCGATCTGGATTAGCTTTTAAAATTTGTTCGATTTCTGCTAAGCCTAGTGCAATACTTGTTGGAGCATTAGGGTTTGTAATAATAACCCCACCATTTGGTTGCACATAATCTTTAACTTCTATCTTAAAATTATCATTGAGTGGGATTTCTTTAGTCTTTGTACCAAAAAACTGACTATAAACTGGATAAAAGCTATAAGTGATATCTGGATAAAGAATTGGTTCATCTTGAAGAAAAAATGCTTTAAAAATATGAGCAAGTACTTCATCTGAGCCATTACCAACAAAAACTTGTGAAACTTCAATATTCTGTTGCTTAGCAATCGCATGTTTTAATGCCGTAGCATCTGGGTCTGGATATAAACGCAATGCATCAGCCTGATGAGTTAAAACAGCTTGAACTGCTTCAACTACTTTTGGTGATGGCGGATATGGATTTTCATTTGTATTGAGCTTCAATAAATTCTGAATTTTAGGCTGTTCACCAGGAACATACGGCTCTAACTCACGAACTTCTGGACTCCAAAAGCGCATTTGTGCTGTAGATAAAGTCATGGTCTTATCTCAAAAAAGGGCTGAAAACCAGCCCTGAGTAATAATTAAAAAACTACAAGGTTTATAAGCTTATTGATAACGATAGCGAGCTGAGCGTGCATGGGCATCTAAGTTCTCTTGGACAGCTAATATGTCGGCTGTTTTGGCTAACAATTTGACTCCATCTTTCGAACACATAATTAAGCTCGAACGTTTTTGGAAATCATAAACACCTAATGGAGAAGAAAAACGAGCAGTTCCAGAGGTCGGTAATACATGGTTTGGACCTGCACAATAGTCACCAATTGCTTCAGGTGTATAGCGCCCCATGAAAATTGCTCCAGCATGGCGAATATCTTCACTCATAGCCTCGGCATCATCTAAGCAAAGTTCCAAATGTTCTGGTGCAACTTGATTAATCAAATCAATTGCTTCTGCACGGTCCTTTACTAATACCAAAGCACCACGGTTTTCAATCGAAGTTCTCGCAATGTCTGCCTTTGGCAATTCATTTAAATGCTTTTCAATTGCCAACTCTACCGCATTAAGCAAAGCTTCATCAGGAGTAATGAAAATAGCTTGAGCAACTGTGTCATGTTCAGCCTGAGATAAAACATCCATAGCTAACCAATCTGCATTATTTTCACCTTCTGCATATACTAAAATTTCAGAAGGTCCAGCAATCATATCAATACCACCCTGACCAAATACAGCGCGTTTGGCAGCCGCCACAAAACGATTTCCAGGGCCAGTAATTTTATCTACAGGTGGAATAGTCTGAGTACCATAAGCAAGCGCTGCTACAGCTTGAGCTCCCCCAATGGTGAATACTCGACTCACTCCTGCAAGGTAAGCCGCAGCTAGAACCAATGGATTTAGTTCACCGTTTGGTGCAGGAACAACCATAATAATTTCAGGTACACCAGCAACATGGGCTGGCACTGCATTCATTAAAACTGAAGACGGATAAGAGGCTAAACCACCTGGTACGTAAATACCCACACGGTCTAGAGGTGTGACTTTTTGTCCTAATGTATTACCTAAATCATCTATATAAGTCCAGCTCTCTTGTTTCTGAGCTTCATGAAATGTACGAATACGCTTTGCTGCTAACTCTAGAGCATCACGAATTTCTGGGCTTAAATTATCAAAAGCAGTTTTAAGTTGTTGTTGAGATAATTCTAAATCTGAAAATTGATGCGCAGGATGTCGATCGAACTGTTGAGTAAGCTTTAAAACATGATCATCACCATGCTGACGAACATCAGCAATAATTTGATCTACTGTTT
>NZ_JFXG01000030.1:0-29114 GCF_000588015.1 Acinetobacter sp. 1294243 | reverse complement strand
CCCCCATTCGTTAGAACGGGGGTGTTTAGAATAATGAGCTGGCGATGACTTACTCTCACATGGGTAACCCCACACTACCATCAGCGCTAAGAGGTTTCACTTCTGAGTTCGGGAAGGGATCAGGTGGTTCACTCTTGCTATGGTCGCCAGCACAACTGGTATGGATACTTGCTTCGTTTTATTCACTGTGTGATACGTTGCGTTTTCCAAATCTTTACAGATGGGCTGATTGGTCTGATTTTTCGTTGTTCATTTTAGCTAGTAGTATAACTAAATCAAGTTGCTTTGCATGTTTATGAATCGATTGATGCTTCATATACAACTGCTTGGGTGTTGTATAGTCAAGCCTCACGAGCAATTAGTATTGGTCAGCTTCACATATCACTATGCTTCCACATCCAACCTATCAACGTCCTAGTCTCGAACGGCTCTTTAGAGGAATAAATTCCTAGGGAAATCTTATCTTGAGGTAGGCTTCCCGCTTAGATGCTTTCAGCGGTTATCCCTTCCGAACATAGCTACCCGGCGATGCGACTGGCGTCACAACCGGTACACCAGAGGTTCGTCCACTCTGGTCCTCTCGTACTAGGAGCAGATCCTCTCAAATTTCCAGCGCCCACGGTAGATAGGGACCGAACTGTCTCACGACGTTCTAAACCCAGCTCGCGTACCTCTTTAAATGGCGAACAGCCATACCCTTGGGACCTGCTTCAGCCCCAGGATGAGATGAGCCGACATCGAGGTGCCAAACACCGCCGTCGATATGAACTCTTGGGCGGTATCAGCCTGTTATCCCCAGAGTACCTTTTATCCGTTGAGCGATGGCCCTTCCATACAGAACCACCGGATCACTAAGACCTACTTTCGTACCTGCTCGACTTGTGGGTCTCGCAGTTAAGCGCGCTTTTGCCTTTATACTCTACGCGTGATTTCCGACCACGCTGAGCGCACCTTCGTACTCCTCCGTTACTCTTTAGGAGGAGACCGCCCCAGTCAAACTACCCACCAGACACGGTCCTCGTCCCGGATAACGGGACAGAGTTAGAACCTCAACATTACCAGGGTGGTATTTCAAGGACGGCTCCATTGGAACTAGCGTTCCAACTTCAAAGCCTCCCACCTATCCTACACAAGTAAGGTCAAAGTTCAGTGTCAAGCTGCAGTAAAGGTTCACGGGGTCTTTCCGTCTAGCCGCGGGTACACTGCATCTTCACAGCGATTTCGATTTCACTGAGCCTCTGCTGGAGACAGCGCCGCCATCATTATGCCATTCGTGCAGGTCGGAACTTACCCGACAAGGAATTTCGCTACCTTAGGACCGTTATAGTTACGGCCGCCGTTTACTGGGGCTTCGATCAAGAGCTTCGCTTACGCTAACCCCATCAATTAACCTTCCAGCACCGGGCAGGCATCACACCCTATACGTCCACTTTCGTGTTTGCAGAGTGCTATGTTTTTAATAAACAGTTGCAGCGGCCTGGTTTCTGCGGCTGTCGTCAGCTCAGGAAGCAAGTTCCATCACCAACAACAGCGTACCTTCTCCCGAAGTTACGGTACCATTTTGCCTAGTTCCTTCAGCAGAGTTCTCTCAAGCGCCTTGGTCTACTCGACCTGACCACCTGTGTCGGTTTCGGGTACGATTCCTGTGTAACTGAAGCTTAGAGACTTTTCCTGGAAGCATGGTATCAGCCACTTCACTGTACAAGTACAGCTTGCTATCGGATCTCAGTATAGAGTACCCCGGATTTGCCTAAGATACATACCTACATCCTTCCACCTGGACAACCAACGCCAGGCTGACTTAACCTTCTCCGTCCTCTCATCGCATTACACAGAAGTATTGGAATATTAACCAATTTCCCATCGACTACGCCTTTCGGCCTCGCCTTAGGGGTCGACTCACCCAGCCCCGATTAACGTTGGACTGGAACCCTTGGTCTTTCGGCGAACGGGTTTTTCACCCGTTTTGTCGTTACTCACGTCAGCATTCGCACTTCTGATACCTCCAGCATACTTCTCAATACACCTTCATCGGCTTACAGAACGCTCCCCTACCACTTGACTAATGTCAAATCCGCAGCTTCGGCACATAGTTTTAGCCCCGTTACATCTTCCGCGCAGGCCGACTCGACTAGTGAGCTATTACGCTTTCTTTAAAGGGTGGCTGCTTCTAAGCCAACCTCCTAGCTGTCTATGCCTTCCCACATCGTTTCCCACTTAACTATGATTTTGGGGCCTTAGCTGGCGGTCTGGATTGTTTTCCTCTTGACTACGGACGTTAGCACCCGCAGTCTGTCTCCCGGATAGTACTCATAGGTATTCGGAGTTTGCATCGGTTTGGTAAGTCGGGATGACCCCCTAGCCGAAACAGTGCTCTACCCCCTATGGTATTCGTCCGAGGCGCTACCTAAATAGCTTTCGGGGAGAACCAGCTATCACCAGGCTTGATTAGCCTTTCACCCCTATCCACAAGTCATCCCCTGGCTTTTCAACGACAGTGGGTTCGGTCCTCCAGTTAGTGTTACCCAACCTTCAACCTGCTCATGGATAGATCGCCTGGTTTCGGGTCTATACCCAGCAACTAAACGCCCTATTAAGACTCGATTTCTCTACGGCTCCCCTATACGGTTAACCTCGCTACTGAATATAAGTCGCTGACCCATTATACAAAAGGTACGCAGTCACACCACGAAGGTGCTCCCACTGCTTGTATGCATGCGGTTTCAGGATCTATTTCACTCCCCTCACAGGGGTTCTTTTCGCCTTTCCCTCACGGTACTGGTTCACTATCGGTCAGTCAGGAGTATTTAGCCTTGGAGGATGGTCCCCCCATATTCAGACAAGGTTTCACGTGCCTCGCCCTACTCGTCATCATTATGTGTGCCCTTTCGTGTACGGGAATATCACCCTCTACGTTCGCACTTCCCAGAGCGTTCCACTAAAACACACATAACTTAATGGGCTGATCCCCGTTCGCTCGCCGCTACTGAGGGAATCTCAATTGATTTCTTTTCCTAAGGGTACTGAGATGTTTCACTTCCCCTCGTTCGCCTTGCAACACTATGTATTCATGTTGCAATACCTACCTTAAAGTAGGTGGGTTCCCCCATTCAGAAATCTCCGGATCAAAGGATATTTGCCGCCTCCCCGGAGCTTTTCGCAGGCTATCACGTCTTTCATCGCCTCTGACTGCCAAGGCATCCACCACATGCACTTAATTACTTGACTATACAACCCCAAACAGTCGTCAACACCTACAAGTGAGTGTTGTCCGTGCGATTCTTCATCGCTACTATCTGTTGTTTGTGTACTTAAACACTGTACAGCTTCAATCTAAATTCATATACCAAAACGCTTGATTCAGTTAATTTGCTAGTTCTCAATTCATCTAGATTAATTGCTTAATCTAAACTCTTGAGTGAACAATTTATTTCAGACTCAATTTTGCCAATCTGTTAATGAATAAACACGCCTTCGTCAGGTCATGCTTAATACCGTGATACTTAAATCACAGAAGTTAATAAACCAAGACCGAAATCTCTATTTACTAATTTCTGTAATCCGAACTTCTCTTAAGTTCTGGTGGAGACTAGGAGAGTCGAACTCCTGACCTCCTGCGTGCAAAGCAGGCGCTCTACCAACTAAGCTAAGTCCCCAGCTTACATCATCAGTCATGTATCTTTTATCTATAACTTCAACCAGTCAAAGTCATGGTGGGTCTGACAAGACTTGAACTTGTGACCCCACGCTTATCAAGCGTGTGCTCTAACCAACTGAGCTACAGACCCTCAGATACATCTATGAAGAACAACTTGTTGTGGATTCTTACCAATCGTCAATCTTTCGTTAAGGAGGTGATCCAGCCGCAGGTTCCCCTACGGCTACCTTGTTACGACTTCACCCCAGTCATCGGCCACACCGTGGTAACCGCCCTCTTTGCAGTTAGGCTAGCTACTTCTGGTGCAACAAACTCCCATGGTGTGACGGGCGGTGTGTACAAGGCCCGGGAACGTATTCACCGCGGCATTCTGATCCGCGATTACTAGCGATTCCGACTTCATGGAGTCGAGTTGCAGACTCCAATCCGGACTACGATCGGCTTTTTGAGATTAGCATCCTATCGCTAGGTAGCAACCCTTTGTACCGACCATTGTAGCACGTGTGTAGCCCTGGCCGTAAGGGCCATGATGACTTGACGTCGTCCCCGCCTTCCTCCAGTTTGTCACTGGCAGTATCCTTAAAGTTCCCGACATTACTCGCTGGCAAATAAGGAAAAGGGTTGCGCTCGTTGCGGGACTTAACCCAACATCTCACGACACGAGCTGACGACAGCCATGCAGCACCTGTATGTAAGTTCCCGAAGGCACCAATCCATCTCTGGAAAGTTCTTACTATGTCAAGGCCAGGTAAGGTTCTTCGCGTTGCATCGAATTAAACCACATGCTCCACCGCTTGTGCGGGCCCCCGTCAATTCATTTGAGTTTTAGTCTTGCGACCGTACTCCCCAGGCGGTCTACTTATCGCGTTAGCTGCGCCACTAAAGCCTCAAAGGCCCCAACGGCTAGTAGACATCGTTTACGGCATGGACTACCAGGGTATCTAATCCTGTTTGCTCCCCATGCTTTCGCACCTCAGCGTCAGTGTTAGGCCAGATGGCTGCCTTCGCCATCGGTATTCCTCCAGATCTCTACGCATTTCACCGCTACACCTGGAATTCTACCATCCTCTCCCACACTCTAGCTAACCAGTATCGAATGCAATTCCCAAGTTAAGCTCGGGGATTTCACATTTGACTTAATTAGCCGCCTACGCGCGCTTTACGCCCAGTAAATCCGATTAACGCTTGCACCCTCTGTATTACCGCGGCTGCTGGCACAGAGTTAGCCGGTGCTTATTCTGCGAGTAACGTCCACTATCTCTAGGTATTAACTAAAGTAGCCTCCTCCTCGCTTAAAGTGCTTTACAACCATAAGGCCTTCTTCACACACGCGGCATGGCTGGATCAGGCTTGCGCCCATTGTCCAATATTCCCCACTGCTGCCTCCCGTAGGAGTCTGGGCCGTGTCTCAGTCCCAGTGTGGCGGATCATCCTCTCAGACCCGCTACAGATCGTCGCCTTGGTAGGCCTTTACCCCACCAACTAGCTAATCCGACTTAGGCTCATCTATTAGCGCAAGGTCCGAAGATCCCCTGCTTTCTCCCGTAGGACGTATGCGGTATTAGCATTCCTTTCGAAATGTTGTCCCCCACTAATAGGCAGATTCCTAAGCATTACTCACCCGTCCGCCGCTAAGATCAGTAGCAAGCTACCTCTCTCCGCTCGACTTGCATGTGTTAAGCCTGCCGCCAGCGTTCAATCTGAGCCATGATCAAACTCTTCAGTTAAAATCATTTTGTACCTTATTTAAAGACAAGGTACCAATTCTGGCTCATCAATTACTGACTTAAATTTCGCTCAAATAAACTTCGAGTAATTTAAACCAATCAATCAATGAAAATTATTTCGATTAATCAACCAGTAAAAATCCACACAAGTTGTTCTTCAATTCTCTTAATGATCTTCTTCCTGGTTCGTCACCAGCAAGCTAGGTCGGCTATATTACTCTTAATCTCTTAAAAGTCAACAGGTAATTTCGATATTTTTAAAACTTATCTCTCAAACCAACTTACCATCAAATTCATCACTTAAAGCAACCAATCTAATCTCAAGTAACTGTTTTTCAACAAGTTTCTATCTGCATCACCGCCGATGGATGTGCATTATAGATGATTAAGATCCCTTTGCAACCCTTTTTTTAATATTAGTACAACAACAGTTCGCTTTTTAATCAAAAATGATAAAAATAGTCATTTTTTATATAAACATGGTTGTAAAAGCATCAATTTATCTAAAATTTTCTCGTCCTGATTCTTTTCTTGCCATCTAAGTGGACGACAATCAATATATTCACAGTATCCACCCTCTCCTTGCAGACACTGTTCATTCCAGCTTAATTGATATTGAAAGCTTCCCACATATCCAGCCGCCAACCCAAACTTATAATCACCACGACTTTGTGCATAAAGTTCAAAAATTATTTTTCCATTTTTCTCACATTGCCAAGAAAACTCCCTAGGCAAGTACATCTCTTTACCATTCGGTGTTTTAACCTTTGGATAAACTCGGTGGATATGTAAATTTACGTCTTCTGTAAAACTTTCAACAGGCTTCCCAAATTCTTGAATATCTAATCTTGAACATAAGATGATATTCCACTGATTTCTTATTTGTAAGAATGTAAGCTGCGTCGTTTCATTTAAGTTTATAATTTGGCATGTATAGAAACATAAAGACAAGAACGGCAAATGCAAAGCTCGCGCGTGTTTAAATCGCCCCAACCCTTCAATTTGATATTTCTGTCCTTTATAAAAAATTTCACCTTCACATATACATAATGTTGACCAATAGTCAGAAACACCCCACTGCAAAGCAGAGGCATTAGATATATTTTCTGGAATCTGAATTTTAAGATCACACCCCATTTCTGGGTCTAATCGCTGAAGGCGAATCATAGGAATTTGCCATTGAATCAGGTCGGTTTTATCAAATTGATATAGCGCCGAATCAAACTGGCATTGGCGTCGAATAGAATATGTTTTTAAATGTCCCACACTATGTTGGCTATTACTTACAAGCACTGTTGCAGTGTCGATAGCTGAAGTTGTAATGCTGTGGGCGTTATAACACAGAGGAATACGTGGCTGTCCCACTAAACTAATGTAATTAAAATAACGAAGTGGGGTAGGTAAATTTGGAAGGATCAAGCCTTGATAAACAATTTTAAAAAAGCCACGAGAAGGTTGATAAACAACCCCCTCTTTAGCATTAGGGCCCAGCTGCTGTAATTGATTAATTTCATTTATCAACTTAGGCATACTGAACCTCTTCTATTTTATGTTTTTAGTGTTTCATTACTCTTGCGTGCAAATAAAGTCGTAACAAAACCAGATAGAGCATAGATAATTGAAACTGTCAAAATGCCCATTGGAATATTATAAGTGATTGCCGCAAAAATCAGTACTACTGGCAACATAACTACAAAAGGAACGCGTTTACGATCCATCTGCTTGAAAGAATAATATTTAATATTGGAAATCATGAGTAATCCCACAATTACCATAAGAACAGCATTAATAGTTTGAATCGCAATATCACGTAAATCAAAAATGAAAGGATAATCGCGAGCAACCCAGACGAGTGAAATAATAATAATAGCAGCGAGTGGACTTGCAATGCCGATAAAATAACGCTTATCAACAACGCCAATTTGCACATTAAAACGCGCTAGTCGGAAGGCTGCGCAGGCTGTATAAACAAAACAACAAGCCAAACCAATACGACCTAAATCATGCAAACTCCAGCTATACATCAGCATTGCTGGAGCCACACCAAAAGCTAACAAGTCTGAGAGAGAATCATATTGCTCGCCAAAAGCACTTTGTGCGCCAATTGCTCGAGCAACTCGACCATCTAAGCCATCCAATAGCGCTGCAATAAAAATGGCATAGATCGCTTGGTTAAAATCCCCATTCATACTCGCAATGATGGAATAGAAACCGGACAACAGAGCAGCGGTTGTAATTAAGTTAGGCCAAAGATAAATACCTCGGCGCTTCACTTTTTGTCCTTCCGGATTATCTTCTTCTTCAACCACTTCAAATGTAATCCCATCAAATGAATGTTCATTATGAGTTAAATCTTGCTCTGGTTTAGGCGCATTTGTCATTATTTTCTATTCCAAACATGTGCATTGATTTAAGTTAACTGTTACTCACCTACCAACCAGCGAACAGCAGCATGACCACCAGTTTCTTGCATGCGAAGATGCGGGAATAACCATTGTAGTGCTTGGTCTGCTTGCTCAGAGAACTGCCAAGGTGGGTTAATCACTAATAGACCACAACCATTTAGACCTACAGGGGTGTCATCTGGCCATACACAAATTTCACAAACTAACTGACGGCGGATGCCCGTTTTAAACATTTTCTTTTCAAAACGTTCAATCATCGCTCGGTCTTTGATTGGATACCAAACTGCAAAAACGCCTGTTGGCCATTTTTTATAAGCTTGTTGTAAAAGTTCAACTAATTGCGGAAAGTCTTTACGTTCTAATTCGTAAGGAGGGTCGATCATAACCAGACCGCGCTTTTCTTTTGGCGGAATTACGCCGAGCAAGCCCTCATATGCATCACGCTCATGTAAACCTGCACGTTTATCACGAATGTTATGACGTAATTGCTGAAATACATCGCGCTGCATTTCAAATATAGTCGCCTTGTCGATTTCACGCATGCCTTGCAGAGCGAACCAAGGAGAACCTGGATAGCTTCCCTTACCTTCTTCAGAACGCAATTGTTCGACTAACTTCAAATATTGTTGGATTGCTTCAGGTGCCTGACGCTTTTCCATTTCAGATAGTTGAACTAGACGATGAATGCCTGTGAGAAATTCTCCAGACTTTTGTGCAGGTGCCAGAGATAAATCATATTTGCCGGCCCCTCCATGCGTATCGATATAACGATAAGGTTTATCTTTAGCATTTAAACGGTTGAGAAGCTGTAGCAAAAGCACATGCTTCATAACATCTGCAAAGTTGCCCGCATGGAAATGGTGACGGTAATTCATGTTGACTTTAATTCCTCAATTCAACAAATAGTTTAACATGAAAAAAATATTCTTTCGTAAGGTTGTGATCATCTAAAATAGAGCTGCTTGATATTTTTACGATCTACTCGAGGTTATATGCGTTCTCACTCACTTCCTGATTCATGGAATTTGGATCAACTTTTAGATGATTTAAATGCGCATGGCTTTGCCATTATAAATCAAGCATATCCAGATCAATATCGCGCACAGGTTTCTCAAGAATGTAGCCATCATATGGATGAATTTAGAGAAGCAGGCATTCAAAACGGCGTTGTAAGCAATATTCGTAGCGACCATATTCTCTGGATTAATGACCGGCTCCCTATTGCTCAGCAACATATTGAAACCTTAACTTTATTTTCACAAAGTCTAAATCAAGCATTCTATTTAGGGATTAAAGAGGTTGAAGCTCATTTTGCTCGTTATAATTTGGGTGAATTTTATGCTTTACACCGAGACAATCCTCAACAAAAAAATGATCGTATTATCTCAACTGTCTATTATCTACATCCAGAATGGCAAGAAGATTGGGGGGGACAATTGCGACTACAAGATAAAAATGAGAAATGGCATATTGTTAATCCCGAACCCAATCGACTGGTAATATTCCAAAGCGATTTACTACATGAAGTATTAATTTCAAAACAACAAAGACTTTCTATTACAGCTTGGCTTCGTAGTGGAAATTCTATTTGGGTTTAAAGGTTACTCTTTAAATTTGGTAAATGAACCCGATATAAAAGCTATTGATTAAAAAAGGTGATGGCGTATGTCTATTGAAAGTAAAACAATTGTGAACCGAATTGGTGAAACAGACCAACTTTATTTGACTAAAAATACGCCTGAGCTTGCTTTAGAGCGTGCTGAGTTACGCATGCAACTTGTAATATTAAGTCGTGTTCGCCAAGAACAACTTCATTTTTTACAAGAAGCTATTGTTCTGCTTGAACAAGCTCGTATGGAATATGAAGAAATGCCATTGAGCTTATACCTTAATTTGTCTTTACACTTAGCCAAAGCGTATATGCTTTACTTTGAACTCAATAAAGAAAAACGTTTTGCGTTGATTACTCAACAAATTTTGAAGCCATTAGCACATCATGAACATGCTGATATCTATTTCTTCTTGGCATATGCGTCAGCAGCACGACAAGAGTCAGCATTAACCCGACATTGGTTAACTAAATATTTATCAACGTCTACATGTGATCTTGAATTGCTTCATGGCCAACCTGTATTTGACCTTGTACGTCATGAGCCATGGTATAAAGATAAATTAAAAGTAAAGACACATTAAACTATTAATGCAATAAAGCCTGTTTTACGTATTACTTGTAAAACAGGCTTTATTTTTTGAAATTATTTTTTCACACTGTCTTCATGCAGTTGTTCATTAAGCTCATCAATAACCACAATCCATTCATCATCTTTTTCCCAATGACTCTTCAAAAAATCGCTTTGACCTTTTGACCAAAAAGACGCTTCATGTAATTTTTGCTCGGCTGGCAATTGATGTGTTTTGATAAAGTTTTCAATACTTGCTTCATCAGAATCTAAACCCAACTGATCAAATAAAAGCTCTAAAGTCGGTTGCTGTTCAAACATTGTTATTCTCCTATAACTTCTTTTAAATCATCTATTAACTAATCTAACAATAAAACGTTTTTACTTGCATGATAGTGTCTATATTTTCTTGTTGCTTTTTGTGTTTGCTTTTTCAGAATTCAATAAAAAAGCACTCTAAAAGAGTGCTTTTTTAACCCATCAAACTGATGAATTATTTCACCATGTCAGCAATTGCTGCACGTTCTTCTTCAAGCTCGTTTAGAGTGAAGTTGATACGCTCACGGCTGAATTCATCGATTTCTAAACCTTGAACGATTTTGTATTCACCGTTTTCAGTTGTAACAGGGAAACCGAACATAACGCCTTCAGGAATACCATAAGAACCATCAGATGGAATACCCATAGTTACCCATTTGCCGTTTGTACCAAGCGCCCAGTCACGCATATGGTCAATTGCAGCGTTAGCAGCAGAAGCAGCAGAAGACAAACCACGCGCTTCGATGATCGCAGCACCACGTTTACCAACAGTTGGAAGGAATACGTCTTTGTTCCAAGCTGGATCGTTGATTTTGTCTTTTAAGCTTTCGCCATTTGCAGTTGCAAAACGGTAGTCAGCATACATTGTTGGAGAGTGGTTGCCCCAAACTGTTAAGTTTTCGATGTCAGCAACTGCAACACCAGCTTTTTGAGCAACTTGAGTCAACGCGCGGTTGTGGTCAAGACGCAACATAGCTGTGAAGTTTTTCGCTGGAAGATCTGGAGCAGATTTCATTGCGATGTAAGCGTTAGTGTTTGCAGGGTTACCTACAACTAATACTTTAACGTTACGGCTAGCAACTTCGTTTAATGCTTGACCTTGGCCGATGAAAATTTCACCGTTAACTTTTAACAAGTCAGCACGTTCCATACCAGGACCACGTGGACGAGAACCTACCAACAATGCGTAGTCAGCATCTTTAAATGCAACTTTCGGATCATCAGTCCCGATCATGCCAGCCAATAAAGGGAAAGCACAGTCATCAAGTTCCATCATTACGCCTTTAAGCGCTTGTTGTGCTTTTTCAACTGGAACTTCAAGCAATTGTAAAATAACAGGTTGATCTTTACCTAACATTTCACCGCTTGCGATACGGAATAATAAGCTGTAACCAATTTGACCTGCAGCGCCAGTCACGGCAACACGAACGGGTTGCTTCATGTAATTGTCTCCAATGAGTGTCCTTAATCGGGCTAAATAGGAATTCCATCTAACCAAATCATCATAAACGGCAAAGATTGTACTCTAAAGATTTGGCAGATGCATGTAAAAGCCACTCGTTTTCACCAAAAGTCTGATAGAAAATACAAATTAATCTTTACAAATAGATTCAATGTATGATGAGCATTTCCTTACGAAATGTTCGTAATCTTTAATAACTACCTTTAATCATGATTTCACCAGGGCAATTCGATACCACATGATTTGCACACTGTTTATATTGGCCCTTTACCGTGTAACAAACTTTCACTTCTGTTAAGACCACATCCGAACGTGATAATTGACAACTAAAACGGATACCATTTTGAGGTAAGCTCGGATTAAGACGTACAAACTGCTGTCTTAACGCGGATTGCTGCATTTCAACATTTGTTGAACTTGTGAGACTAGCCGGAATTTTTAAACGTTCAGCAAAATTAATAACCGTACGGAAATATTGGCTTGCATTCATAGGAACGCATCCGCCTACACTTTTCCATAGCTGTACACGAGCATTATTATCAGGCATAACCCGAGCCACGACTTTGGCTTGCAATGGAGACAAGGTTGCAGAACTGTCTGTTGAGCAGTTACTTTGGTTTGTTTCTGGCATGAGGCCTGTAATTGTCAGTGAATATCCTTCAAGACATTTACGTTGTTTTTGTTTAGAGGGATCTAATGCACATGCGGCAGGTGTCATTTGCACATGCATAACATACCCTTGTAAATTAACAGGTTCGGCATGTAAAACGGAACTCATCAACCCTACTCCCGCACAGATGAGCCACCATGCAAGTTGCAAAATTGAACGAAGTTCCAAATATCTATATTTCATTTAATTAAAACTTGAATATGCCAATTAAAAGAAGATCCATCATCAACCACCTTAAAGTTAAGGCGACGTACGCATTGGAATAACTTTCATACGCTGCGATAACGACTGGGCGCCTTGACCCAATATTACGCCGTAATGTGTTGCATTCGTCATAACGTGCTTGACATAGTCTCTGGTTTCTAACAATGGAATTGTCTCAGTATATTGGTCAGCCGAAATTGATTGATAGTCCGGCTGCCAACGTCTAGCCCGATTAGGCCCTGCATTATAACCTGCTGTCGCCAAAACAGGGTTATTGCTTAATTGTCCCTGAATCATCGACAAATAAAATGTTCCATATCGAATATTGGTATTCATTTCATTTAATGCAGCCGGATTATAAGTTTCACCCATTTGACGTGCAATCAACTTCGCTGTATCAGGCATAATTTGCATAAGACCACCCGCCCCAACGTGAGAACGCGCAGAAGTTACAAACCGACTTTCTTGACGCATTAAACCATAAGCCCATGCAGGATCAATTCCTGCATTGTAACTATGACTTACGACATTAGTCTTATGTGGAGTTACATAGCGATAAGTATCATTATGCTTATTTGTTGTACGATCTGCTGCATAAATTGCACGATCATACCAGCCCATGTCATGAGCACGCTTTGCCGCAGCTAAAAGTAAACCATCATCGTGCTGAAGATATGCTTGACGAACTGCCCAATTCCACTCTCGATTCGTGTAAGTTGGATTTGCATTAATACGTCTTAAAGTAAAAGCACGATTAAAGTGAATATTCTGATCTAAACGTCTTAAATCACTTGCCGTTGGCTGATCATCATAAGGTTGATGGTTATAACGTTCACCTAAGCGATCTTTTGCTAAAAGGTTATGATAGTCATCACCAGCCTGAGCCAGTTTTCTATAAATTTGTTGCGCTGTTGCTTTAGAAGCACTATCTCCACGCTGCTCTGATGCCCGAGCAAGCCAATATTGCCAGCGATCTTCTTGCTTTTGGGTTACCGTCATACTATCGATAGCGCGAATTAAACTTTCCCACGCCCCAAAACGAATCGCCTGACGCGCATAAATTTCAGCTTCTTCCGGACTTAATGGATAACCATAACTTGCATCAAAGTATTGAAGAACTTCACGATTAAAATTATTTTTCATTACCGTGGTGCCACCAATATAGGCTACCGTACGATATAAATATTTTTGAACATTTTGTGGCGTACCTTGGGCAACACGCTGCACATTTGAAAAAGCATTACTTAAGTCATTATTAGCTAAACGCCCTAACGCGAAAATTAAATAAGCATAATCTGCATCATTTGTTTTAGGCGCACTCCATAAATAATTGAGTGGGTTGGCCTGAATTTGGTTAAGCTGGGCTAAAGAAAGATTCAAGCCCAAAGTTTGTGCTGTCGCGAGCGCCTGCCCAGACAGACCTGCACGCAATTGTACCCATAGACGCTGTTGTTTATCTTGTGCACTCATTAAAGGACTAGATAACATCATGCGCCCTAAACCTAAGCAAGATTCCGGTTGTGATTCAGTTGCTAACCAAACATCTTTATATTCAGCAAAAACTAATGCATCACCGCTTTTCGCCCGCACTTGTGCTAAAGCACAATTTTCGGCTTGGTCAGGGTTGGTGACATAAGATAAGACGGGTTGTGCAGATGCAAAGTCAGCTTGTTTAACTTTTTCTTCAACATAATCGGCTGCTAATTTTTCAGCCATTGCTGACTGTGGATAGCGTTGAGCAAAGCTTACGATAGAGGCAGTAGGTTGAAAGCCAAGGTTTGTATTAAGTTTCCAATATTCTGGATAGTATCCCAACACATCATTTTGCATAGCAAGCTGATATTGGTCTAATAACGCGGTATTACCACTATTTGCAGCATTTAGTGCATCATTAAACTGCTCTTCGGCAGCATAGGTAAATGAACAACCAAGTAAACACATAGCTCCTAACCAGCTACGATGCATATATTTATTTTTCATTACACGACTATGGATTGATGAGCTCTTTCTACTTGGTCTCATATATATGCTAAACCCTGACTATTCACCTTCAACGCATAGTTTAATTATTCTTCGTGCTTTCTTTTGTTGTGTTATGTAACTCTATGATTCAACATCATTAAAATTCACCTAATTTACTTCACAAAAACCGTATCATGTTCTGAAAGTTTACTGTTATCGGTTCAGCTCAAATACTGCTATAATAGATGGTTTGACCCATTTTGGGCCAATTTATTCTTTTTTAGATCGATCTGTTAGGAGCCTGCATGACGGTTCAAACCTTCATTCCCAATGGTGCCAAAGCTGCCTCAGAAAACACTGTTACCCAGCCAACGCACACCACTAATGTTTCAATAAAAAAACTTTATATTGAAACTCAAGGGTGTCAGATGAATGAGTATGACAGTCACCGTATGGCAGACCTTTTAGGGGATTCTCACGGCTACGTTTTAACGACCAACCCTAATGAAGCAGACATTCTGCTGATGAATACATGTTCTATTCGCGAAAAAGCGCAGGAAAAAGTATTTAGTGAATTAGGCCGCTGGCGCAAACTAAAAGACAAAAACCCTGATCTTGTGATTGGTGTGGGTGGGTGTGTTGCGTCTCAAGAAGGTGACAACATTCAAAAACGTGCGCCTTATGTAGACATGATTTTTGGTCCACAAACATTACACCGTTTACCGCAAATGCTTGATCAACATAATGCTCAAGTAGAAAAACCTAAAAAAGATAAAATCAAACTGGTTGATATTTCTTTCCCAGATATTGAAAAATTCGACTTCTTGCCCGAACCACGTGTAGAAGGCTTTAAAGCATTCGTTTCTATTATGGAAGGCTGCTCTAAATACTGTTCTTTCTGTGTAGTTCCCTACACACGCGGTGAAGAAGTTTCTCGTCCATTAGATGATGTACTTGCAGAAATTGCAGGTCTTGCGGAAAAAGGTGTCCGTGAAATTTCACTTCTGGGTCAGAATGTAAATGGATATCGCGGAGAAACCTTTGAAGGTGGTATCTGTACCTTCCCTGAATTGTTACGACTCGTTGCAGAAATTCCAGGTATTGGACGTTTACGTTATACAACATCGCACCCACTTGAGTTCTCTGACGAGCTAATTCAGTGTTATGAAGATTTACCTCAAATGGTGTCGCATTTACACTTACCTGTTCAAAGTGGATCAAATGATGTTTTACAGGCAATGAAGCGAAATCATACGATTGATGTTTATATCGACAAGATTGCCAAATTAAGAAAAATACGTCCTGATATGCACTTATCGAGTGACTTCATTATTGGTTTCCCTGGTGAAACTGATGAAAACTTCGCCGAAACACTTCAATTTATCAAAGACTTAGATTTTGATCACTCATATAGCTTTGTTTATTCAAAACGTCCAGGTACACCTGCATCAGACTTACCTGATACTACGCCTGAGCACGTTAAGAAAGAGCGTTTAGCTCAAGTTCAGAAAGTGATTAAACAGTCTAGCATTGAAAAAACTGATGCAATGCTTGGCAAAATTGAACGTGTTCTTATTGAAAAAGTTTCGGACCAAGACCCTAATATTTTACTAGGTACAGCCGATAATACACGTCTAGTCACTTTTGTAGGTGATGCTTCTTGGGTAGGTCGTTTTGCAGAGATCGAGATTACTGAAATTAAAACTTTAAATTTAGTTTACGGTGAGCTCTTGAATCTTGAGCCTGACGTGGCGTAATGTAGAGGTATTCTAAAGTCTACTGAAAGGTTTTCTCTTGACTGCAGCGATTCGACGTACCGTAACATTTCCTGAAATTTCAATGGAACGTTTAAAGAGCATCTTGGGTGCCTATAATGGGCACCTTAAGCAAATTGAACAGCGTTTAGATGTCAAAATTACTCATCGTGGAGATGTTTTTCATATCGATGGTGAGATAGATGCTGTTGGGAGAGCCGAAGCATTATTGCAACGACTCTACGAAGAGTCTGAGGTATCCCAGCAAATCAGTGCAGATCTGTTGCATCTGTTAATTCAATCTTCTCAAACCGAACGTAATTTCGAGTTAGTTGGAGAAGAAATGGATGAACATGATGCACCAATGGATGTCTATTTCCAAACTCGAAAAGGCCGTATTAACCCACGTGGTGCCAATCAAAAACGCTACGTACAACGTATTTTGCAAAGCGATATTTCTTTTGGTGTTGGCCCTGCGGGTACAGGTAAAACCTATTTAGCAGTTGCCGCAGCAGTAGATATGCTCGAACGTAATGAAATCCAACGGATTTTACTTGTACGTCCTGCTGTAGAAGCTGGAGAAAAGCTAGGTTTCTTACCGGGTGATTTAACTCAGAAAATCGACCCATACCTACGACCTCTTTACGATGCTCTTTACGAAATGCTTGGCTTTGAAAAAGTTGCCAAGTTAATCGAGCGTCAAGTGATTGAAGTTGCACCTCTTGCATATATGCGTGGTCGCACACTTAACCATTCATTTGTAATTTTGGATGAAGCTCAAAACACAACGCCTGAACAAATGAAAATGTTCTTGACCCGTTTAGGTTTTGGTTCTCGTGCAGTGATTACAGGTGATATTACCCAAGTAGATTTACCTCGAGGCCAACAATCTGGTTTGGCACATGCACTACGTGTACTCGAGAACATTAAAGAAATTCATATTACCCGTTTCCATTCCCGTGACGTTGTACGTCATCAACTTGTTCAAAAAATTGTTGAAGCGTATGAAGGTTGGGATGGTGAACAACAGCGTCTTAATGCTGAAGCACGTGCTGAACGTAAAGCACGTCAAGAAGCATTAGTTGCTGAAAACGATACAGCAGCAGACTTGCAACATCAGGATGCTTAAGGATTCATTTTGAAAATCAGTTTAAGTTTACAACAAGACTTTCAATCACCTGAGTTAGAGCTCAAACGAGCTCAACTCAAAAAAATTATTGAGACAACTTTACGCCACGTTGGTTATAAAGAAGATTGTGAAATTGGGGTTGCTTGCGTTGATCTGGAAGAAAGCCAGCAACTCAATTTGCAATACCGAGAAAAAGATAAACCAACTAATGTTTTATCTTTCCCAAGTGATATTCCAGAAGAAGTTTTACCAATGCTAGATGCCTTACCTCTAGGTGATTTAGTTATTTGTATTCCAGTGGTATTACAAGAAGCATTAGAACAGAAAAAAACTGCCCAAAATCATTTTGCACATCTATTAGTACATGGTGTTTTACATTTGCTTGGCTATGACCATGAAACTAGTGATGAAGATGCAGAAGAAATGGAAGGCTTAGAAATTGAAATTTTAGCAAAACTCAATATTGCTAACCCTTATCAGGAATAATGTGATTATTAGTAAAATGTGGATATCCTAAAAGTTATCCACATTTTTTAATTAGTGAACCTCAAATTCAGCTTCAGCTGGGTCAAAACGCCAAGTACGTACAATACGCAACTCCGAAATATCTTTCATATTCGCATCAAAATGCCCAAATGGTGCACCGCGACGTACTGAAGACTTAGCTGCTTCATCTAGTATTGAATGCCCTGAGCTTTCAAGCAGTCGGATTGCACGAATTCCGCCTTGAGCATTCAAAATAACCATTAAACGCACTTCACCTCTTAGCTGTTGCTGTTTGGCTTCTTCAGGGTAATAGCGATTACCGTAAAGCTCTACTTTTTCACGAAATTTATCTAAATAAATAGCTGAAGCCTCTTTCTTCGCTTGAATTCCGTCTACTGTCTTTATTTTTTGCTGACGGCTGAAATCTTGTTGGCGTTGCAAATATTGTGCTTCAAGGCTTGCAACCATGGCAGCTTTTGCTTGAAATTGACTTTGTAGTTGTTCTAGTTCTTTTTTTCTTTGGCTTGCATCCGCTTGTTTCTGCCAACTCAAAACCGTCATTAAAACTTTTTCTTCAAATTTAAGCTCTCTTTGTTGCTGTATCTTTTGCAAACTTTCTAACTCAGTATTTCCAGTTGAAGCATCATTGAGCATCGGATTTGGAGTATCACTAGAAGTCCGATGAGCTTCACGAAATGCGCCCGCACCTTGCTGATCTGCTTGCGCTAAAAAATCTGCTTGGTGAACTGGCTCATTGCTTGGCCGAATTGAAATTGCAATTTCTTTAGTAGATTGCTCTAAGGGGCTAGGCATGGCAAAGTGAATGAGCAATACAAAAATATGCAGTAAGATTGCCAATATTGTTGCGGCAATAAAGACTCGGTCTTGCCACCAATGATGAAAAGGCTCTATGGATAAACTTCTTTTGTTCAACATAATCTTAAAAGCATATAAATGCCTTTTCCCCACGGTTTAATACCGAATAAAATACAAACTGATATTCAAATATGGATAAAAGTGTGATTCACTTCAAATATAGGGTTTTATCCATTTTCATTTTGTCAAAATGTATCAAGTAAATTTGCTACACTGCAATATCAAAACCCGTTTTTTATCATAATAAAGATTGTGTGGGCTCTTTAGTAAATTATCTTCTGGAAGTTCTTTTATGCAAACGCTATTTTCCTCATTAGTCAGACGCCTTCAAAAAGTCTATAAAAAAGCAGAAGCATTCATTGAGGAAGAAAGAGATTTTACATTATCACAAACCTTTCTGAATGCTACTTTGCAACGTTACGTGACAAATAATGTTGAGTTTTTAGATGACCTACATGCAGATCTTTATCATGACTGGTTAAGATTATATGCAACCATGCATGTAAAAGGTTTAGAAACCACACTATCGGTTGATTTAAAACTGATCCAGATGGAATTTAATAAAGAACAACAACTTTTAGTTTTTGAACAAATTAGCAATACACAAATTATTGAAGCGAAATATAAAAACTTTTGGCAAAAGATCGCCGTAAAAGCCGCAGTTTTTTATTACCATAAAATTTTGAAAAAAGACCCTTTGGGGATGATTCTTGAACGTTTTAATGTAGCAGAAGAACGCGATGAACTCATTTTTCTTGATCTCAACCGTTGGTTTGGCAAAAAAGCCAGCATCATCGAAACATTAGGCAAAGTACATATAAATTACGCACGAGTGCGTGAAGCTGAGTTAGTTGTATTTGGAAATGTGAATTTAGCAGCCTTACTTTCTCGTGATCAGGACGACGATTTTGAAGAAGAATTCACAGATTCTGAAATAACGCCAATTCAGCAAAAAGATGAGTAAACGGTTTATAAATGAAGATGAATTAACTGCCAAAAAACACAAATAGATTACACATTTAGCATAAATCCTGATTTTTTCTCCATGATCAACAGGCATAATATGCTTAAGTTACAGATGCATCAGCACTGACTTTTTAGTCTGTACAAGGATATTTACTTATGGCAACAAAATTTCTGAAATCGTTTGGCATCGCAACAGGTATTTCAACAACTTTGCTTTTTGCAGGCTTCTCAAGCCATGCACTTGCCATGAGCCCATTTCAGGCAAATTATCAGTTTACTTACAATAATAAAGGCATGGGGTCGGCTACACGTGCCTTAAGCCAACAAGGTAATAACTGGACTTATAAATTCACTGCAAAAGCAGGCGGAATTGCGTCCGCAAGTGAAACAAGTAAATTTAGTTTCACCAATGGTAAAATTGGGTCTCAAAGTTTTAGCCGTACCAGCAAAATTTTGATTCATAACAACACCATGAGTATTAACTTTAATCCAAATAGCAAAACTATCTCTACCAAGAAAGATGATAAAGCTCGTTCATTTGCTTGGCAGGCAGGCGTTCTTGATGAGTTAAACGCAGAGTTACAACTGCGTGAAGACTTAAAAAATGGTTCACTGAAGTCCTCTTATCCACTTGCAGATGCAAAAGAAGTTGAAAATCGTCGATTTGTAAAACAAGGTAATGAGAAAATTAAAACCTCTTATGGAACATTCGATACCATTAAAGTGGTTTTACAACACAACAAACCTGAACGCAGTACAATCTTTTGGTTAGCTCCGAAATTAGATTATTTACCAGTTAAAGTCAGTCATATTGATGGTAAAACTTCTTATGGATTGTTATTAACAAGTTATACAGGTAAGACGAATTAAAGCTTGCATTTTTTTGGATGCTTTTTAAAATACGCATTTGCTTTAAAAAGCATCCGTCTAGAGGATTCTCCCGTGCACGCACTAGAACAGAAAATCTTAACAGAAGGTATCGTTCTATCTGATCAAGTCTTGAAAGTCGACGCTTTCTTAAACCACCAAATTGATCCTGTATTAATGCAGCAGATTGGTAAAGAATTTGCCGCTCGCTTTAAAGATGCAGGGATTACCAAGATTATTACCATTGAAGCATCAGGTATTGCACCTGCAATCATGGCAGGTTTAGAACTTGGTGTACCTGTAATTTTTGCTCGCAAATATCAGTCATTGACCTTAAAAGATGACTTATATCGCTCTAAAGTATTTAGTTTTACTAAACAAACTGAAAGCACGATTGCGATTTCAAATAAACATCTTCATTCAACTGATAAAGCATTAGTTATTGATGACTTCTTGGCAAATGGTCAAGCAGCATTAGGCCTGATTGATTTAATTCACCAAGCAAATGCAGAAGTTGTAGGTGTGGGTATTGTGATTGAGAAATCATTCCAACCAGGTCGTGATTTATTGCTTGAAAAAGGCTACCGCGTTGAATCATTAGCACGTGTACACTCTCTTACAGATGGCAAAGTTACTTTTGTAAAAGAATAAGATGTACACCTAAAAAAGAGCGGATATCCGCTCTTTTTTATTTGCTCAAAACTAAACTAAAAGCTTTTTGGCAACCTCTCCTAAACGTTTGCCTTGAGCTTCACACAAAATCTTTTCATCCTGACTTAAGTTTTGGTCATGACGCGGTCCACTTACATGGCTTGCGCCATAAGGTGTTCCCCCTGTTTTAGTATTAGATAAGGCTGGAATTGCATTAGGTAATCCCAAAATCATCATGCCATGATGAAATAACGGCGGTAGCATAGTGAGTAAAGTACTTTCTTGCCCACCATGCATTGAACCAGAAGAAGTGAAAACACAAGCGGGTTTATTATGTAATGCCCCATTGAGCCAAAGACTGGTTGTTTGATCCCAAAAATATTTCATTTCACTTGCCATATTGCCAAAACGGGTTGGAGAACCTAACGCTAAACCTGAACAATTCGCTAGATCATCTAACGTACAATAGATATCACCTTCTTCCGGAATACTTGGCTCGGCTATTGTGACAGCTGGAGCAATATTTGGTACTGTCCGAATTTTCACTGACATACCCGCAGACTCAACACCGTTGGCAATTAAATGAGCCATTTCTTTAGTAGAACCATATTTGCTGTAATAGAGTACAAGAATGTAAGGTTGCATCGGTTTCATAAATTTTGTTAAAAAGACACTATACGGGATTTTTTATTTTTTTGGCGCAACCAATTTTATGAAATTCTAGAGGTGATTGATGAGGTAGCACAAAAGATAATGCGAGCAAATTTCTCGGACTCATCGAGTAAAAAGTTTATCTACTTTTGGTAAACCCTTGCTTAGACAACAGAAAGCCTACTTTGTTGAAAAAAGTTTATGGCTACAATTCTTTCTATAGCACATAGTAAACTTACAGAACGACTTTAATTCTATAAGTTATTATTTTGCTTTAATCTACGATTTGAGTACTTAAGCTCATACTTTCATAAGCTATCAATCGCCCAACATGATGATTAAAAAAATCGGGATAGACGACGCATGTTACAACGTTTTTTAAGTAAACTTCCTTTTTATAATAAAACCTGGTTTCAGTTCGTTTTATATGTATTTAAGCGTTTTGAAGCTGATCGGTGCCGTGAACAAGCTGGCTCTCTCACCTATACAACGCTATTCGCAGTTGTGCCGATGTTAACGGTTTTTTTAGTAATTATTTCTTCAATCAAAGCGTTAGAACCCGCAAGACAACAGCTGCAACATTTAATTTATAGTAATTTTTTACCGAAAAGTACGATTGCATTTGATAAAGCGCTAAATGCTTTTACAGAAAAATCTAGCAACTTAACCGTTATTGGTGTGCTGTTTTTATTCGTTACTACTGTCTTAATGCTGACCTCAATTGAAACCGTCTTTAACCGTATTTGGCGTGTAAAAGAAACTCGTAGTGGCATTATGGGCTTTATGCGCTATTGGACAATCATCTCTTTAGGTCCGATTATTTTAGGCAGTGCATTTGTTATTTCATCAACAGTTGCATCGATGAACTTATTAAGCAATAACTTCACAGGTTATCAACTTGATGGCGCATTTCTACTCTGGCTAATTTCTTTTGTACTC
Organism: Acinetobacter sp. 1294243; assembly: GCF_000588015.1. NCBI lineage: Bacteria > Pseudomonadati > Pseudomonadota > Gammaproteobacteria > Moraxellales > Moraxellaceae > Acinetobacter > Acinetobacter sp. 1294243. Next base: position 6,488 of record NZ_JFXG01000030.1, on the reverse strand, counting down.
ACTATTTTGGGTTTCTTCATTTTATATTGGACCATTCCCAATCGTACAGTCCCAGTTTATGCAGCAGGAATAGCGGCTTGTTTAAGTGCGGTACTGTTCGAAATACTCAAAAATTTCTTTAGCTTTGTGATGTCAAATTTCACTAGTTATGAAATTATTTATGGTGCATTTGCAGCAGTGCCAATTTTTCTTCTATGGATCTTCCTGTCATGGAACATTATTTTACTTGGTGTAGAAGTAAGTTTTGCTCTAACTGCTTTTCACTCGGGTAAAGAGCAAAAACGTCATCCTGTTTTAATGCTATTAGATATTCTTGAGCTGTTTTATAAAAAACAGAAACTCGGTGAAAGTGTAAGTGACAAAGAAGCTTTAGAAATTTTAGGTCGCGGAGAAATTGGCCGCTGGCCAGCTTATGTACTTTTACTTGAAGAGCAAAATTTGGTTAAACGTACCGATAAAGATGAATATGTGCTTGCGCGCAATTTATCCCAAGTTGACTTCTGGAGCTTTTTCACTGCTCTTCCATACCCTTTACCATTACGTGAAGATGTTTTGAATGTACATGATGACGATGAATGGATGGAAAAAATAGGACCCGCCTTGGTCGAATCTAATGATTATTTAGCAGCAAAACTTTCTATTCCGCTCTCAACAATTTTTGAAGAGAAATAAGAAAGTAGAACTCTTCAATAGTATAGACACTCTTTCCTACCCAATAAAAAACCCTATTATTAAAAAAATAATAGGGTTAAAAATTGGCAATTTTAGGAGTGGGTTATGCTTTTACAAAAGTTTCCCATGCAAAATCTTGCGTTGCACCTTTTAATGTCATTTTCAACTGATCACCTGCATGTAATGGTCCAACCCCAGCAGGTGAACCTGTCATAATCACATCACCTGGCTCTAGTGAAAAAACCTGATTAATATCAGTTAAAAGTTCACCAATAGTAAACATTAACAGTGCAGTATTACCATCTTGACGCAATTCATCATTAATATGGAAAGTGAATTTGGTCTCTTGCCAATTTGTAATTTCTTTTGTATCAACCCAATCTGCCAAAACACAAGCACCATCAAAAGCTTTAGCTCGCTCCCATGGGTGGCCTTTACTTTTCAGATCATTCTGTAAATCACGCATTGTTAAATCAAGACCTAAAGTTACTGCTCCAATCGCTTTTAAAGCTTTTTCAGGATCTGTTTCACCTTTCAAAGGTTGATCAATACGTAACACCAACTCACATTCAAAATGGCAACTGCCCCACGCTGGATTCCAAGAAATACCGTCATTTAAACCAATCAAACTACTCGGTGGTTTAATAAATAATATAGGGCTGTCAGGCATAGCATTATTTAATTCTTTGACATGATCGGCGTAACTTCTGCCCACGCAAACGATTTTTGAAGGACGTGTATTCATGAGGCTTCCTTTGTTGTTGCGGCTAATAATTCCAATAATTTATTTCTTAAATGTATTTTCAAATATGGTTTGATCTGAAACCTGTGCAAATGCGCGCTTTGGTACAATAATTACAGTTTTATTCTTTAGCTCAAGCATGTAGGTCAATTTACCTTTAGCAAAAGTTTGCACATCCGTATATTGCATCACCTGCTTACGACCATTGGCATAAAGCTCAAAGTAATCTTGATATAAGTCGATTCCCTGCTCACTCTTTCCAAACTGGTAACGAACAAATTGACGCTTAAATAACATAGGTAAAAGCCAGTAACGCATCAGGCCTTGCATCACCAGAAAAAATACGCCTAACCCGACATAATATCGTCCAACCCCAGAGAGACCTAAATAAAATCCCCAAATAATAATTGCGATACTAATTGCAGGTGTAAGAAAACGGGTAAATTGCTTTTTCCCAAATGTCACTAATGAAAATCCATCTTGTGACTCTTCTAAATTCAAATAGTAACGTAAAGATAAAGCTGTTTTTTGCTCAGTCATTGCACTGCATCAATACTCAATAAATCGAAACTATTAGAGCATATTCATTTCAGCTTTAAAATGAATCAAAGGCTATTTTTTATTTTGTTTAAAAGTAGAGCTTATTATGAGATTCGAAGATCAACTACGTTGCATATATAGAACGTAGATTCATATTTTTTGAGCTTATTTCAGTTTTTAAAATTTCTACAATAAGAGCATTACCTTCTTAGTGGAATGTCTCATGTCTTTCTTTGCAAAATTATTTGGCTTAAATCAAAAAACAACAGTCTCAAAAGATGTGGTTACTCAAGCCACTCAAGAGTCCCCTCTTTTCAATCAGCCAAGCTTTTTAGAATTAATTAAAAAACGTCGTTCTATTTATTCGATCGGGAAAAACTTACAACATACTCCTTCGGAGATTGAAGGGTTAATTCAAGAAGCGGTCAAACATAGCCCTTCAGCATTTAACTCTCAGTCATCTCGCATTGTAATTTTATTTAATGAGTCTCATCAAAATTTCTGGAATATTGTTTTAGATGTATTAAAAACGATTATTCCTGCCGAAGCACTGGCTGGAACTGAACAAAAAATTCAAAGTTTTGCAGCGGGTGCTGGTACAGTTTTATTTTTTGAAGACCAAGATGTGATTAAAGGTCTACAAGAGCAATTTGAATTATATGCTGATAATTTCCCAGTTTGGTCTGAACACTCAACAGCAATTGCACAATTTGCAGTATGGAATGTATTGGCTGAGCAAGGTATTGGAGCTTCTTTACAACATTACAACCCAATTATCGATGAGAAAATTAATGCTGCTTTTGATCTTCCTGCGCAATGGAAACTAAGAGCCCAATTAGTATTTGGTTCAATTGAAGGCGAAGCAGGTGAAAAAGCTTTTATTGAAGACGAAAGCCGTTTTAAAACATTTGGCTAATTTTTTTCAACTTCAAATCATTTAAGAGCTGGTTGCCATGAGCACCAGCTTTTAAATCGAACTAATAAAAAACAGGTACAAAAAAACCGCTATATATAGCGGTTAATTCTTCAAGTGGTGCGCTCAGAGAGATTCGAACTCCCGACCCCTTAGTTCGTAGCCAAGTGCTCTATCCAGCTGAGCTATGAGCGCGTACTTGATGTTGCGCATTATACGCATTTTTTAAGGCTTAGGAAGCCTTTTTTCATCTTTCTGTCATCAAACGTCTAGTTCTTAGCCATCACTCAAGTTTACATAGCTTTGTAGCTAAAGTTATTGAAACTTTGCTCACCAAAGATGTATCTGAAATATTTTTTTTCAAATAAGTTTTATCGAATTTTTGAAGCTTTTTGCCATCTATCTAGAAGATAAAGGCTACTGTTTTAGTCAACATTATATAAATAATATATTTCTGGTTGAACCTAACCATTATAAGACTGTTTGAAATTTGACTAAGATAATGCCTCAAATAAGTGAGAATATGATTAAAAAAATAATTAGTTAAAATTATATAATATAAAAATTATTATTATTTTTATGTCTAAATTAAATAAATTATTATTTCTTTAAATATTATTTAATAACAAAAAATGTGACTAAAAATACACATTGACAGCTTTTGAGATCTAACCAATACTAAATCGCAATTATTGAGATACACATCTCATTAATTATAAAGCGCAATAAATAATACTTACTTAAAAATACAAAATTATATAGGAAATAGACCAACATGTTCTTACTAACAAACCTCGTATCTTCGATATCAAAAATTACTCAAGATTTGGGTAATATTGTATCGGTGAACACTACTGTAACTGGTAGTTCTTCTATTGAAGGCCAGATATCAACTTCTGGTTTACTTTCAGATACTCTATCTACAGTAACAAATACTCTTACAACAACCACAACAGGCCTTGTTTCTGATGCCGTTGGTACTGTTACTGGCAGTATCGGTTCTACAAGTCCTGTAGACACAGTAACTAATATTATTGGCGGAGTAACTGGCGGTATTGATCTTGGAACTTCTCCAATTGCTCCAGTTATTGACGTTGTTCAAGGTGGTATCGACATTCTTCAGGGTGTTGAAAGCCTAAAAACTGAAATCATCAACACAGGTATCGACACTGTTGCTGATACTATCATTGGTGTCCTTCCTCAAACTGAACACCCTGTTTCTGAAATTGCTGATCTTGGCACTTTAACTTTCGAAACTTCTCGTGACACGGTAAATGGCACGCTTGAAGTAATTACTGACATCATCGGTGGCGTAACTGGTGGCGTTGATGGTAATCCGCTTGAAGTAATTACTGATATTATCGGTGGTGTAACTGGTGGTGTTGACGGTAATCCGCTTGAAGTAATTACTGATATTATCGGCGGCGTAACTGGCGGTATCGGTGATGGCACATCTCCAATCGCTCCAGTGATTGATGTCGTCCAAGGCGGTATTGATATTCTACAAGGTGTAGAGAGCCTAAAAACTGAGATCATCAATACTGGTATCGACGCTGTTGCTGATACTATTATTGGTATTCTTCCACAAACTGAATATCCTGTTTCAGACCTAGCAGATCTTGGCACTTTAACTTTCGAAACTTCTCGTGACACAGTAAACGGTGCACTTGAAGTTGTTTCTGATTTAGTTGGTGGTGATATTCAAGGTGCTACTGAATCTGCTACCGGTATTCTCGATACACTGATTACAAATGGCTCAACTGCTACTGGAATTATTAATAACATTATCGGCGGCGCAACAAGTGGTGATAGCCCACTTGGCGTGGTAACCGACATTATTGGTGGTGTAACTGGCGGTGTTAGTGGTAATCCTCTTGAAGTCGTGACTGACATTATCGGCGGTGTAACTGGTGGTGTTGACGGTAACCCGCTTGAAGTAATTACTGACATCATCGGTGGCGTAACTGGTGGTGTTGATGGCAACCCACTTGAAGTAATTACTGACATTATTGGCGGTGTAACTGGTGGCGTTGACGGTAACCCACTTGAAGTAATTACTGACATTATTGGCGGTGTAACTGGTGGTATCGGTGATGGAACCTCTCCAATCTCTCCAGTGATTGATGTTGTTCAAGGCGGTATTGATATCCTTCAGGGCGTAGAAAGCTTAAAAACTGAAATTATCAACACTGGCATTGATACAGTTGCAGATACAATTATCAGCATTCTTCCACAAGCAGAACATCCTGTTTCTGAACTTGCAGACCTCGGCACATTAACTTTCGAAACTTCTCGTGACACAGTAAATGGCACGCTTGAAGTCATTTCTGATCTAGTGGGTGGAGACATTCAAGGTGCTACTGAATCTGCTACCGGTATTCTCGATACGCTGATTACAAATGGCACAACTGCTACTGGCTTAGTAACAGAAATCATTGGTGGATTGACAGGAACTATTGGTGGGGTTACTGGTGGAGATAGCTCACTAGGCTTAGTCACTGATTTACTTGGCGGTTTAACTGGTAGCGTAGATGGTGATAGTCCTCTTGGCTTAGTGACCGACCTTCTAGGCGGCTTAACTGGTGGCGTTACTGGCGGTACAGACAACCCTATCGGCATCGTAACAGATATCGTGGGTAGCTTAACGGGCGGTGTGACTGGTGAAGGCGGATTAGATGTTATTTCTAATTTACTAGGTGGATTAACTGGTGGTAGCTTACTCGGTGGAGTAACGTCGACAGTATCAAGCGTAACTAATACAACGCATACTATCGTACCTACATCATTACTTACCGATAACTTCTTAGAAAACTCTTTCAATACTGTTTAATATAAGTCATTAAAATAAAGCCACTTATTACAAGTGGCTTTATTTATTAATATATCTTTAAATATTAATTCACTTCTTCCCATCTATAATATTTCTTATGCGCTAGCTCTAACATTGCATAATCATTAGGTGTATCACCATAAGCATAAATTGTAGAATACTGAGTTAAATCATATTTGTTTTTTATTCTATTTACTTTTTCTAAATAACCACAATCACCATTAATAAAATCACCTGTCAAAATACCATCACGTATTTCAAGTTGATTACATATAACTTCTAAATCTAAAGATTGGCACCAGCTTTCTAAATAAATACCTAATGATGCAGATACAACAACAATCCGATCACCTTGTTTTTTATGCCAAAGAATACGTTCCAAAGCATTTTGACGCACACAGGTAGGAAGGATATTTTTAGCAAACTCTTCCCCCATATATTTTAGGGAAGCCGCATCATAGCCCACGTATCCCACCTGACAGAGTTTAGTTCGAATAGTTTTATCGGTTACCCATCCAAGCTTATAACCCGCTATATAAGGTGCAAGTCGAATACCACCTAGTATTTGAGTTTTTTTATTTAAAGAAAATTTAAGGAATAGACTGAATGTATCGTTATGAGTGATCGTGCCATCAAAGTCAAATAAAGCTAAGTTCATTTATGATTATCTCTAATATAATTAAAAAGTTATAAATTTAGATTTTTTTAAAGTACTAAAAAACAGGCACAAAAAAACCGCTATAAAAGCGGTTAATTCTTCAAGTTGGTGCGCTCAGAGAGATTCGAACTCC
>NZ_JFXG01000029.1:0-31241 GCF_000588015.1 Acinetobacter sp. 1294243 | reverse complement strand
CTTCTTAAAATTGACGTCCCGCTCAGATTTAACCGTCTTCTAACTTCTCTTACCGGTATCTTATCAAGAAGCATTTGTACAGCCTTGATTTTAAATTCGGAAGAGTAGTAGGTTTTTTTAGTTTTAACATTCAGGCCATCTTCACCTTGTGCCTTATAGTTTTCAATCCATAAGCGGATGGTTTGGAGATCTACATTAAATTCTTGTGAAAGGATTTTATATCCTTTACTTCCCTCTAAATAAGCTTGAATGACTTTTAATTTTAACTCTTTTGAATGCTTCGGAATTGGCATAGAGCACACCTCATAAGTTTTAAAAGTCTAACTTATGGGGTGCAGTTCAGGGCGGAAGGGGGACACCTTCGGGTGTGCTGGTTCTGTATGTCCAGTCTGCTAACCTCTTTTCGTCCTGCCACCATTATTTAGCAGTAATTGTGGTAGAGCTTCTAATACATACAGGAGTTCGCACATGCGTACTATTTTATCTATCTCATTGGCAACCTTTGCCAAAATCTTTGACTCTATACCCAACTGGTCTTTAAAACGGTTTAATCGACTCTAGGTTTTAAACCATAGGTCATTACGACTAAAAAATCATAGCAACAATAAAACCCGAGATAGGCGAGCACACCTTTTCGTGCGGCTTTTGCATGCCTGTTTTTAGCGCTCAATTTAAGAGCGACGGCATTTCTATCTCTTTTATTTACAACAAGAAATTATTTTAAACGGTATACATGAAAAATTTAGAAGCTTCCTTTCGAGCGACGCGAGCGCTATACACAGCAGCAGAGTTATTTAAACAACATGGCTTCAACAAGGTCGGGGTGGACCGAATTGTTCGCGAGGCCAAAATGACTAAAGCCACCTTTTACAACTACTTTCACTCCAAAGAAAGACTGATTGAAATGTGTTTGTTGGTTCAAAAGGAACAGTTAAAAGAAAAAGTGCGGGCGGTAAGCGAGGCTCGCCAATATCCAGATTTGGTTCATCAACTCAGGCAAATTTACCTTTTACATGCTGACCTAAAAGGTGCCTATTACCTTTTGTTTAAAGCGATTTTTGAAATTAAAAAGCTTTATCCAAATGCCTATCAAACTGCACTCAGATATAGGCGCTGGCTTAAAAATGAAATTTTTTGGGTACTGAGGGAATCTAAAAAAAGAGCCACATATGAAGAGTCTGATATTTTTGTATTTATGATTGATGGCGCGATTTTTGGACTTTTAGGTTCAGATCAGGCAAAGGACAGAGATACATTGCTTGAGTATTTTTTAAAGCGGGTTTGATAGGGGAAGGCCCGACGGGAGTTGGGCTTTTAGTAGCTAAAAGAAATTTTTTATATTAAAGATTGCGAAACTCGTTTTTGCTTAAGAGTGGAATAAATGATAAAACACAAAGGATATTAATCCCTATTTTTCAATAAAATTTATTAAATATGAACCCAAAAACTCCTTGTATTAAATCAAATAAATTAAGTGAACTAAATAATTGTAATGTATGGCTAAAAATGGAATCTTCACAGCCAACAGGTTCTTTTAAGCAAAGAAGTATTGGTAATGCTTGTCAGCAATATGCAAAAAGAGGTGCAAAAAAATTTATTAGTTCTTCTGGGGGGAATGCTGGGATTTCAGCTGCTTACATGGGAAATAAATTAAGTATTCCTGTAACTGTTGTTGTTCCTGAAACAACTTCATCACAAGCCATAAATCTCATGCAGCAAGAAAATGCAGAAGTCATTGTTCATGGGAAATCTTGGGTTGAAGCCAATGATCTCGCTCTAACTTATGTAAATTCAGAAGCTGTATATATTCATCCTTTTGATGACCAATATTTATGGGAGGGTGTTGCTCATATTATTGATGAAGTAATTTCAGACGGTGTAAGACCAGATGCAGTTATTTTATCTGTTGGCGGTGGAAGTTTACTCTCAGGAATTAGCCAAGGTTTAATAAAAAATTTACTTAATATTCCTATCTATGCTGTAGAAACAGAGGGAACAGCTTCTCTAAATACTTCTATCAAGACTGGTCAGCATGCGAAGTTAAATGAAGTAACTGGAATTGCTACAACACTCGCTGCTAAACAAGTATGCGAAAATGCTTTTAAAGTTTCGCAGGTTGAACAGGTTATTAGTTTGACTGTTTCAGATAAAGAAGCTCTAGCAGCTTGTTTTAATTTTTTAGATGATCATAGAACATTAGTTGAGCCAGCTTGTGGTGCGACTTTATCCACTTTGTACAATAAAAAATTATCCTTTTCTCCAACTGATAATATTTTAGTTATCGTGTGTGGAGGGGCAACGGTCACTTTGGAACAGCTGTTCAAATATTCGAAAGATTTAGCATTAGAAATATGAAATTTCTAATATATTTTAGAATAGATGCAAAATATTTTTAGTCTTATTCCCCGATAAGTAAAGGTTCTAATGAAGCATAAATTAATATTTATTTTCTCCATTATTCTCATAATTACAGGTTGCGGTAAAAAATATAAGATTACTCCAGAGGACTTGCCAGTTGCCTATATTAATCAAGAATATCAACAAATTATTAGGATTTCTGGTGGGAAAGTTATTGATAAATACGCTGAATTAGAAACTAATATACCCGAAGACCTAGGCGTAACAGTTAAACCTGTTGATGACTTGGATGGATATAATGTTATACAAATCAAAGGAACCCCTAAGCACAAAGGAGAATATAGAATTCATATAAGAGCTGATTTCTATGCAGGTGGTGATGCTGAAATTGACAAGACATATAACTTTATTGTCCAGGATTAAAAATTATCGCAGAGTCGGGAAATAGCAAAGTAGAGAAATTGGTAATGACGGTAAAATTTAGACAATATTTCTTAATTTTTATTTTTGGATTATTACTTTCCGCTTGTCAGCCAACCGAAAAGCATGATGAAAATTTGACTTTGAATCAGCCGTCCTACACTTTGCATATGGGTGAAAAAGGTATTCAAGATTTTTCAAAATATAGTGATGGAAATGTCGATAATCACCCAGCTGGCGTTAGCTTTAGAGAACTTCAATTTTCTCCTCCTAACTTAGGAAAATTAACTATAGAGAATGGTTCTAACACTTTATCGATTGAGCATGTTTTCTCTGTATTAGGAACTCAATATGATAAAAATGAAGGGATCCAAGTTTTAGATATTGATGCTGGCCTCACAAAAGAAGAATTTGCTACCCCAGAGCAGGTTTATCAAAGCTATGTAGCTTTAATGAAACGTATTAATCAGGCTGGTTGGAAAAACTATTTCTTCACAGATGCTCCGCGTATCGCTAAAGAAGATAATATTAAGCATCTATCGAAAAGTCGTGATGTCATTGACCCGAGTTATATTTTTAGCTTTGAGGAGTGGAAAAATATAATAAACAACAGCCCGACAAAATCATTGGGTTATAGGTTGTATGCTAATGGGGTTATTTTAGATATAAGTTTAAAAAGAACAGCTAAAAATGAGCGGAATGAAGAACAATATATGCTTAGATTTAGCTTTCAGAGTGTTCGTTACAATGAAAGAGACTCAATTCCTGACTCTGATAAAATGACACCTAGTGAATTCGAGCAAGCATTTAAAAAGAGACTAATTAAAAATAAAAAATATCGGGAAAAGGAAGAAAGAAAAGCTAAGGCTGAGGGTTATCATATAGATGAAGAATATATAGATCCTGATGTTTGGCCATATGTTAAGTAAATCTTTTTAAAATAATAAAAAGGCTTAAACTACTTAAATTTAAGCCTTTTAAATAATACTATTTTTAGCTTCCACACAAAACCAATTGTTTAATCTTCACAGCTTTCTCAAAGTGATCTAGCTTATGCTCCATAATCCACCAATGCGCTGCTTCCATCAGTAACTCAGGGTTATCATTCTTATTTTTAAAAAAAGCATAAAAAGATAGACCGACATTGTCTCCCTTCTTTTCAATTTTATCGTCGCATCCCTTAATAAAAGTTTCTCTTAATTCATTTCTCATATTTAGTATCACTTCAAGTCTATAAAACTAAGACGGCTTATTTTGCTCGCCCCATTGGCACATCATATCTAACAAAGGAATTAAAGATTGCCCTTTTTCTGAAAGTCGATACTCAACCTTTGGCGGAATTTGAGGATATTCCTTGCGAGTAATCAGTCCATCTCTTTCCAATTCTTTAAGCGTATTGCTGAGTGTTCTAAACGAAATATTGCCAATACAACGTTGCATCTCATTAAAACGCATGACATTTTTTTCATACAGCCAATACATAATAATCATTTTATATTTGCCATTAATCAAAGAAAGAGTATAGCCAAAACCCGTATCTTCTAATGGTGTATATGAAGGAATGCACTCAGTCATTTTTAAAATCTACACTATCTTTTAGTATAGTATATAACATAAATTACCGTACTTATATTTAGGAAAGCACACTTCTATAATCGATTTATCAACTTTCCGATAAGAGTGTTTTCATAATGAAAAAGACATTAGTCATTGTTACCCATCCTCACATAGACCAATCTGTTGTAAATAAAAGATGGGTAGAAGAACTAGAAAAACACCCAGACCAATTTACAGTTCATCAAATTTATCAAGCCTACCCAGACGGGGTGATTAATGTTGCCAAAGAACAAGCACTAGTCGAAGAACATGAAAATTTAGTATTTCAATTTCCAGTGTATTGGTTTAACTGTCCACCGCTATTGAAACAATGGATTGATGAAGTTGTGACGTATGGTTGGGGGTATGGTTCAACAGGCGATAAGCTTAAAAATAAAAAGTTTATGTTGGCTTTATCTGCGGGTGTGCAAGAAAAAGTTTATTCAGAGTCTGGTGAATACAAGCTTTCTTTAGAGCAGATTTTGACTCCATTTAAGCTAACGGCTTTATATGTTGGGGCGGACTATCAACCACTTCATGCATTTTATGGTTTAGACACCAACCCTTCTGAAGATGACGATGTTCCGACTCAACAAGATATAGAAGATAATGTGATCGAGTATGTTCAGAAGTTATTCGCGTTGTCTCAGTAGGTTTAAAAAGGGGGAGGCCTGAATGTGGGGTTGGTAATAAGATTATGTAATACTTATTCTTAATAAAAGGAGATCTGAAAACTCAGGATCTCCTTTTTGTCATAGAAATAACTTTTCAGAAAATTAATCTAAATTGTATTTTGTTTATAAGCAATTTCTATCAATTCAGATTCCTCTTCTTCATTGAGCTTTCTTTGAATTAATTCAATAATTTCATTCAAATCTTGAGCTGCTATAACTTCTGAAACTGAAAGAGACAAGTTGTAATTAAATGAAGAAAACTCAGTTTCAAGCGCACTAATAAATCTAACAGTACCAAGCGAGGCCAAGCCATTATCATTTAAACCAAGATCTCTGCTAACTTCCAAGCCAGCTATATTAGTAGCCGTTTTTAATACGATATTAGCAATATCTAAGGCAGGTTGTTCCTTTAGTTTTTGTTTTCTGGCTATTCCCAAAAGTTTCGAATAAATGTTATGAAGTAAGCTATCAAATGGTTGAACTAACTTTGCAAAGAGAACAACTAAACCTACAAGATAGAAGTACTCATACCATTCTACAGGAACCGGTTCTGGGCTAAACCAATAGAAACTCTTACGATGTTCCCACCAGTTCCACCAATGTCCATGACGTGTAATCGCATAGTACCATTGCCCCACCATTTGATGAAATAGAAAACAAGCATAAGCTGTAGGAGCAAGAAATTGAGATAAAGGGCGTGCTCTTAAAATTCTAGCTGTTAAACCTTTTCCTGTACTAATTGCAAAAATCCATAGGAGAGTTAGAGGTGCAAATGAACGACTATAAATTTCGTCCCAAATTCGATTCGTAATTCCTGGATCAGAATAACTATTTGCCTCTTCAGGTCTCATGAAATAAAAGTCTACAGGAACTTTTGTAATTTCAGGGGTTAAATGAAAATAACCCTGCGAAACATGAGCAGCCGCAACACAAAGAATAATTATAGTAATACTATCTGCAATATAACCCCAAATTTGAGAACGTTTTTGTTCAGTTGGTCTAATTGCATCATATAAAAAAGCGGCTCCGATCCCTAATAAGAAATATATCATCCAGAAAGGCGCGAACAAGTAAAACCCTAGTCCAACAGCATTATCTTTACCAGCTTCTAGTATTTGAGATGCGGAAGGCGTTGTCTTAATTCCCGTAATAGTGTCAAAAGGTCCATATCCCACAAAATCAATAGCATACCCATACCAGAAACCCCATAGGATAATCATATTGATAATTAGTCCAACACCTATGTAAAGTAATATTTTATTTATATTACCTCTATTCTTGTAGAGTGCATTATAGGCCAGTGGAAAAACAACTAGGCACTGGAAATACATGGAGATAAACCATAAATAGAATCCTATAAACCAGCTTGCTCCCCAGAGTGGTGTTGCTTGAAGTCCAGTTAAATAAATTATTAATGATGAAATTACATTACCAGTCCATGAACTTTCTATTAATGGTGTACCTTGACAATATGGAGCCGTGCTATGTAAAGATGCCCAAGAAAAATTAGAAATGAAAGTTGAAGGTTCACAACTAACGAAGAGATTCGCCATTGCAAATATAATTGCCAATACATATAAAGGATACATTACAGCAATTTTTGATTTCACAAACGCGAATTTCTTTTGGATTAAACTAGGCATTAATATAGCTAAGGAAAAACCAGCTAATATAAAGAAACTGTTAACATGCCATTGGAATTGACGTAAATTATTAAAAGCATCCCATGAATTATTAGACCCAAAATGCATGAACATAACATAACATGCGAGAATGAATCTAAATCCTGCTATTGAGTCCCAATCTACCTTAGGTTTATCCGGTGAAATATTTTTAGTTAATATTTCTTTATTTGTATTTAAGCTGGAATTGGCTGGGGATTGGGTTGTAGTAATCTGAAGTGCTTGTGCCATGGAGTTGCGTTTGTATTTCTTGCTATTGGTCATTGGCAAATCTGTTTTGTTTGCGGTAGTCCATATAGAAGGAATTTTATGAATAGCAACTCCCTGTTCAATTAAAAATTTTCTTAATTGACCTGCCCACGTTTTTAAATTTTCCTTATCAAATTTGGGGTCGGAAGAAACAATTACGCAGCCAACTTCTTCTCCATAAATCTCAGAAGGAACGGGGAAGCAGATTGCAAGATCAATACCCGCGTAACCGATTAATTTATCTTCTATTTCACTTGGAGAGATTTGTTCTCCACCTCGTTTAATTAATTCTTTGGAACGACCCTTTAATGTCAAGTTACCGAGATTATCTATTTGTCCCAAATCTCCCGTTAAAAACCAAACCTGTTCTTTAATTGCATTTGGTAACTTCATTAAAAATCTAGAATTTTGATTAGCTTCTGAATTATCCTTGTATCCTGAAAAAACTGTATCTCCTGAAATAGCAATTTCACCAGTAACTCCGTATGGTTGTGGGAGTAGAGTTTCTGAATTAACAATTATTAAAGAAGCGATTAGTGGTACACCAACAGAACCTTCTTGAATATCCCAACTCATTTCGGTTTGGATAGGCTGCGAAATTGGCATTAATTCTGACATGCTATATGTAGGTAGGACAGGACAGTCATAAGTGCGCATTAGTGCAATTCGATCTTCTTCCCTAAGAGCTGCAGCGCCTGAACGTATTAGCCTTAAATTATGTTCAGTCCATATTCCATCTTCATTCAAATACTTTTCATTATTTTGCTTAAGATATTGTAAGGTAGCAACATGAATGGTGGGTACGCTAGAATACCATGTAGGTTGAGGGCTTGATTCTTTTAAAGCTTCAACCATTAATTGTGGATTGTATAGACCGTCACATGTAATTGCAGCACCAACTGATAAACTAGCTAGAATTGAAGCTGATATTCCTCCGATATGATCTAATGGCATCACGCTATAAGTAATATCAAACTCATTAATTCCAATACTATTCGCTAAGATCGTGCTATTTAGAACTAAATCCTTTTGTTTTAGAGGAACAATTTTTGGAGTAGAGGTAGTTCCAGAAGTTCGTAATAATAAACAGTCATTTTCCGCAGATGACAATAAAGGAGGTAAAGATTCAAAATCTTTTAATGAGTTTTTAAATCTAAATAGGCCAGGAGCCTCATTACCTAGTATTTGAACATAGTGGAGTTGTTTACTAAGTTCAGCACAATATTTCTCACAAGCAGTAATCACACTTTTGGCATTTACATTTTCAAAAATTACAATGTGATCTACTTGGAGTTGTTTTAAGGCTTCTAGTGTCTCGTTTTCTGTCATCGTTACAGAAAGAGGGACTGCACATGCCTGAGCTGCTATTGTAAGAAAAGTAACAGCACTTTCAGCACTACCACCTGGAGGGGCTACATAAGCTATAATTTCGTTGTCTTTAACCCCTATTCTTCGAAGATCACCTTCACCCTTTGGGCTAAGAAATGCTAGCATCTGACCATATGTAGTACATAAACTTTGATCATTATTACGTGCATGCCTAAATAATGGCGCAGTAGATGTCCTTTTAGATAGTAAATCTACAATAGTATGTGGCTGATCTTTAGTACTAATATATACTTGAGTTGCTTGGTACTCATCGAAAACTTCTAAAGAGCTAAAGGTGCAAGATGGTCTCAGCATACTGTTCGAACTGTTTTTTGGTACTTTATTTTCAAGCGACTCTTTTATACTTTTTTTAATATGATCCGGTACATTACTATTAATTTCATGTCCACCATCTAAATATATTACTTGACTTATAATGCTGCTATTTTCTAGAACAAAATTTTCAGAATAACTTTTTTGAACATCATGTTTTCCGATTAAATAAATAATACTTTGTGTTTTAAAATCATCTTTTCTTTTCGATAGACCTGCTAATCTACGAAGCTCTGAGATTGAGAGAGTAGAACCAACACATGCATAAATTAAATTTTTAAAAGGAAGTTGTGTAGAAATATCAAAAGACAACTCTCTTCCTAAATGACTTTTTACTGCTTCGAGCAAAATGGGATCATTCGGTAGATTGTTGATTAAATCAATAATATAACCGCCTTGACTAAAACCATAACCTATATCAAATGGGCCATATTTTTCAATAACTACTAAAACTTTTATAATAGCTTCACAAATATTTTTTAAAAGAATTTCGCTATTAACTTCATGCCATTGAGCTTTAGGTGGTAACCAAGAATACCATTCTTCATTAATAATATTTGTTAATTCGGATAAACTAACTTCTGGTGTATCCACAGAAATAACACCATTAATATAGGTTATACTATAATTTTCATTAACAATTCCTAAATTTTGAAGTTGAAGCTCCGTAACTAATTTATTACTCCCCATTCCATGAAGAGCTAAAACTTTTTGTTGCACCGGTATTTCTTTATCAAACATTGTAGTTTCCGTTTTTAAAGAGATTTTTATAAAAACAAAAAATTTATAGTTTTATGGGGAAGAAAATCCCCATAAAACTATTATTCTTACTTTTGATAAAGAGCAACGATAGTGCTAGATGCCAAAGAGTGAGCTTTTACCATATAGCCTGTTAATGCTGCTGAAGCATTAGGTGGTAAATCTAGTTTTTCCGAAAGTGCATAAACAGTAAATTGATAGTGATGGATACCATGACCTTTAGGTGGGCAAGCACCACCAAAACCTGTTTGGCCATAATCATTTTTAATTTCAATTACATCTTTATTATTAAAATGTCCTGTACCAGAAGAAACAGAAGTGACTTCTAAAGGGATATTTACTGCCTGCCAGTGCCCCCAGCCACTACCTGAAGGAGCATCTGGATCATAAGCCATAATTGCGTAGGCCTTAGTACCACTTGGTGCTCCACTCCATGATAATTGAGGAGATTTATTGCCTCCTTCACAACCAAAACCTTGAAACTCTTGGTCCTTTTTCATAAATTTATTAGCTGTAATATCACTACTTTTGAGTTGAAATTCTGCAGCCGATAAATGTGTGCATGTAATTAAAGGTAAAAGAAAAGCTAGAGCAATTTTATTCATGAGAATCTTGACTCAAAAAAAGGTAAAAAATTCTAATATTTATTGTTATTTAATTTTATCTACAATAAATCACTTTTTAGCTTAAATTAATCAAAATCGCTATTTGTTAGTTAATTAGACAAGTTATAACGTGTTTTTTATAAATTTTTGCTTTAACAAGGACTTCTCTTCTAAATGTACTATACTCTTTTTCTAAGCGGAATTTCATTATGATTGTATTGCCTCTAGTGTATGCCTTGTATAATTTAAAATTATTAAAATCGATCTTATTCTGTAAATAGTAAAAGAATGCCTTGAATATAGTTTCTTTTGCAGAAAATATACATGTTGCTGCTAAAAGATAATCAATCCCTGAGTTTTTAATTATTTTTAACTCTTGATAAGTATAAATTTTATCGTGTAATGCGAAAAAATCTAATTTACTAATGATAGGTTCTATATCAATCCCTAAGAAATTTACATTTTTTGATTGAGTAGCTATACATATTGCAATATTTTCACTGTGTGTTATTGAACCTATTATATTTAATGGGAAAATTGGTTCTTTGAATTTTCCCATTTCGACTTTTTGATAGAAGTAATCTTTCCTTATGGCAGATAATACTAACTGTGAAGCATAACGTCCTGCTAAAAATTCACTTTTTCTTTTTACTGTACATGGACTTAAACTATCAGGAAAAAAAATTGACATTTGATTAAACATTTGAATGTCAAATTCTTTAAATTCAAACTCACAATAGCCCATATATAAATTTAAATTCTGATTATAAAAAACCTTGTGTTTTTTTATAAAATAATTGGGAAGCGAACGATTACTATAGAAATTTAAGAAATTATTTAACACTATAAAATCATATCTTTATATTAAGTTTAGGGATAGCTGACCTATCCCTAAAATATTAATGTGCTAGGTCCTTTATTTCTTTAACTAACTTTGTAATACCTTGATATATATCTTTTAAGCTAGCTTTATCATCCATATAGGCAGGAGTAGTAACAAATAAATTTTGTTTATCTACTACACAGTCTGAGGTTTGACAGACATGGTGAATCGAGCCTGTTTTTTCAATTTCTTTAGCAATATTATCGTCAGAACCTAACGTAATATTTGGGTGTAAGTCTCCAAATGTAAGCGCCAAGAGCGCAGGAGAAATACATACTGCTCCGATAGGTTTCTTACTTTGGTGGAACGCTTTTAAAATTGAATTAATTTCAGAGTGTACACTTGCCTCTGCCCCTTTAAAGGCAAAAGTTGATAAATTTTTTGCGACTCCAAACCCACCCGGAAGTAAAAGACCGTCAAATTCACTTTTATCAAGTTTATCGAGTGATGAAATTTCACCACGGGCAATTCTTGCCGCTTCTTGTAAAATATTTCTGCTTTCAGCAGTATTTACTTCACCCTTTACATGATTCACAACATGAAACAAAGGTTCATCGGGTGCAAAAATTTGATATTCAATATTTGCTGCATCTAAAGCTAAGAGGGTTAAAACAGATTCTCTAATTTCAGAACCATCTAAATAACCACAACCCGATAAAATTACTGCTACTTTTTTCATCTACTTTCTTAAGAACCTTTTTTTAAGTGTGCAAAAGATCTTAAGTTTTCTTCCTGAAAAATTTTATACGCAGAATTGCCATAAATTCGCCTTAAGTGAGCATTTTGGTTTTACGTAGCTCACGAGGGGTAAGCCCAAACAAACTTTTAAATTGTTCTGTAAATCTAGATTGAGATTGATAGCCACATTGAAATGCAATGTCTCCAATACTTGTATTAGAGGTTTGAATTAGATGTAGGCCATATCCTAACCTCACTCTATTTCGGATGTCTTGAATACTATTTCCTTCGTTTTTAAGTTTTCTTCTTAGAGTGGAAGAGCTCATAAAAAGCTGAGAGGCAATGAATTCAACTGTTAATTCTGTAGATAAATGATCAGAAATTAATGACTGAACCTTCTCAGTTAAACTTGTATTTTTATTCATATTGGAAATATCCGTATAACCTGAATAATAAATAAGTTCTAAAAGCTCTCTTTTTCTAAACTTAAATGCAGAAGATGGGGCAATTGATGAGAAGTCTATAAATTGATGTAAAGCACTTTCTAAAAGAGGATTAAGTTGACCTTGAACATAATTTTTAGGGTTTCCTGAAGTCTTAGGAAGTTCATTAAAGTCTTCAAATTCAAAATCTATGAGAAGAGCATAATATTCCTCTTGATTTGGAATATTACGCATATCAATGCTTGAGCTATTAGAAAGAAATATAAAAGAACCTGAAAAACATTCTATATCACCTCTACTACCAAGTTCTTTTACACCCTTTAAAATCACTATAAGTAAAGGTTTTGCAATAGGAACATTTTTAATTCTTTGTTCTTGATAAGCAGAATAAATGGAAAAAGGTAATTTTACATAAGAATGATAGTTAATAGCTTTCTTAGTTGATGAAATCAGGTTATCCATAATAAATTATATACGCATTAAACATAATTTGTAGACAGATAAGCAGGGGGATAGAAAATGTTCTTATAATTATAATATATTTTATTTTAATATGAAACTAATAGATGAGGTAAAATAAAATTATTGTATATAAAAAAGCCTAAACCCATTAGGTTTAAGCCTCTTTAAATTTCAATTCTGGCGGTGAGAGAGGGATTCGAACCCTCGATACGCGCAAACGTATACACACTTTCCAGGCGTGCTCCTTAAGCCACTCGGACACCTCACCAAGGCGTGCGATAGTAACTAAAAAAACGAGTCCTGCCAAGATTTAAGACGAGCATTACAGAAAAAAAATAATAGAGGTGATAAGATTGCGCTAAAAATCATATTGGTTTAATTACACAATGCAAAATACGGCCAAAAAAGCGACCTTGCCTGCCACGGCTTTGGCAGCTCTTGGAGTGGTCTTTGGAGACATCGGAACAAGTCCGCTCTATGCCTTGAAAGAGTCCTTCCATGCAGCGCATGGGTTGGGAATTCAGCCTGAAAACGTATTAGGAATTTTATCTATTATTTTTTGGTGCTTAATGCTGATCATCAGCATCAAGTATGTCGCCATTGTCATGCGTGCAGACAACAACGGCGAAGGCGGGATCATGGCCTTACTCGCATTGAACTTACGTAAAGCCAAAATTGCCGACAACAAAAAAATCTACATGATTGCCATTGGATTTATCGGCGCATCGCTGTTTTTTGGTGACGGTATTATTACCCCAGCCATTTCGGTATTGTCAGCCGTCGAAGGCTTGTCTATTGCCACCGATGTGTTTGACCCGTTTATCATGCCGATTGCGATTACCATTATCATCTCGTTGTTTTTGGTACAAAAACACGGTACGGCCTTTGTCGGTAAGTTTTTTGGCCCGATCACCATGGTGTGGTTTTTATCTTTAGGATTATTAGGCCTTCACAGTGTTATTCAGACCCCTGTGGTGTTGGGTATGTTCAGTCCACACTGGGCCATTCAGTTTATCTATCATCATCCAGTAATGACCTTTTTCATTATGGGCGCTGTGGTGTTAACGGTAACGGGTGGTGAAGCACTTTATGCGGATATGGGCCACTTCGGACCAGTACCAATACGTATGGCATGGTTCTTTGTGGTGTTGCCATGCTTGGTTTTAAACTACGCAGGACAGGGCGCATTATTGCTCAGAGACCCAGCGGCAATTGAAAACCCGTTCTATTTATTGGTGCCGCAATGGGCACTTTACCCAATGATTATTATGGCGACCATGGCAACGGTAATTGCTTCTCAAGCTGTAATTTCTGGGGTGTTTTCTCTTGCGCGCCAAGCGATTCAATTGGGTTATTTACCACGTTTAAGTATTAAACATACGTCTGAGTCTGAAGAAGGCCAGATCTATATTCCTTTCTTAAACTGGTTACTTTTAATCGCAATTATTATCCTAATCTTGATCTTCAAAAGCAGTTCGAACCTTGCAAGTGCGTATGGTTTAGCTGTCACCTTAACCATGCTGTGTGACACGATTTTGGTTGCGGTGTTTATCTATTCAGCTTGGAAGTGGAGCCTGCCAAAAGTGCTGCTCCTGATTATTCCGTTCTTTATTTTAGAGTCGGTATTAGTCGGTGCAACTTCACTTAAAATCTTGTCTGGCGGTTGGGTACCACTACTCATTGGTGCGATTGCCGTGACCATTTTAATGACATGGAAACGTGGTCGTGAGCTTACTTTTGCCAAGCTTGAACACGATACATTGTCGCTCGATTTGTTTGTAAAAAGTATTGGTAATAGCGTGCACTGGGTGCCGGGTGATGCAGTATTTATGACGGGTACGCCAAACGTTGTGCCACATGCCATGCTGCATAACATTAAGCATAACAAGGTGCTGCATCAGCGTAATATCTTGGTCACTGTAGTGATTGAAGATGTGCCTTATGTTGAACCCGAAGAGCGTATTACGACAGAAACATTAGCTGAACATTTCTTCCGTATTAAAATCTTCTACGGTTTTAAAGATGAAATGAATGTACCAAAAGCATTGATGCAAGCCTATGAACAGCTTGGTCTTGAGTATGACTTGATGCACATCAGCTTCTTCATTTCCCGTGATCGTATTGTGCATTCAGTGGGCGATGGTATGTCTCCATGGAGAGAGAAACTCTTTATCTCTATGCAGCGTAATACTAGTCCAGTGAGTGACTTCTACCAAATTCCAACCAACCGTGTGGTTGAGTTAGGTAGCCAAATCGAAATATAAAAATTGATGTAATAAAAAACCAAGACAGATGTCTTGGTTTTTTTATGGCTCTGATTATTGAGCTTGTTGCATTGGTGCATCTGCTGGTAAAGCACCATCTTTTGCCATCGGATCTGCCGACTGATTTGGAGCTGCCGGAGGCGGTGGTGTGTTTGGATCTTGTGGCGCTGGAGGCGCTTGATTTGGTGCAGGTGGTACTGCATCAGTTGGTGCTGCTGGTGGCGCCATTTCACCACCTGCTGGAGGTGCCGGTGGAACATCTGCCGGAATAGGAGCACCTGTAGGCGCTGCATTTGTTGGTGCAGCAGAAACTTGCTGTACTTGTCCGCTATTGACTAAATCGCTAATAGAACCAGGTTGGCCATTTACAGTGGTAGTAACTTTCACTTTAGACAAACTTTCTAAAGTATCTCCTGGCTGGACTGCTGGCTCAGCTAATGCTGCCATACTACACAATCCTGTGATTACGCCAATACCAATAATCTTTGAATGGATCATTAAGTGGACTCCGATTATATTTTTATCCAAATTTGTGGAGCTAACCATGTCATAAGCCATAAGTGCATTTCAACGAAAGATACGCAATTGACGTAATTCAATAGCCAAAGCCTCTCATAATTCCAACAGATTGTTACGTAAGGGGAAATAGAGTTACAAAAAAGATGACCATGTTTTAACCATATGAAAGATAAGAGATATACTTAAAAAAGCAGGATTGTTAAGCTGCGTCTGGACAGTAGTATTGATAGAAACATGGCAAGTAAAAAACGCAGTAAAGGTAAAAATTCATTCTCTCTAAGTGAGCATTTTGGCAAGATTATTCTTGCTTGTATTGCAGCCGGAAGCTTTGCAATTGCTTTCGGTAGTGAAAAGATTTCGCAGTGGTTTTCGCCTTTAAGTACTAACTCGACTTGTCTTAACCAGTTTTATCGAGAAGTTCCGCCTGCTTTAAATAAAGAAAGCTTAAAAAAAGACAGCTATCCACTGTGCTTTAACGGTTTTAATGTCCTCTATTCTGGCATTTCTAAAACACCATTATGGTCGGCCGAGCATTTAGATGCAGAACGTTTAAGTGTCAAAATTAAACGTGAAGATAACTTCCATGAAGAAACGCGTGTTCCTCAAAAGCATCGGGCACTGTTAAGTGACTATCGCGGTTCAGGCTATGACCGTGGGCATATGGCACCTAATGGTGATATGTCAAATAAAGAATCCCAATCTGATAGTTTCTCGCTCAGCAATATGGTGCCGCAAGCACCTAAAAATAACCAAGAAGTCTGGCGTAAGCTCGAAGAAGCGACCCGTGCTATTGCCACTAAACAAAAACAAGATGTTTATGTGGTGACAGGCCCTGTTTTTGAAGGCAAACGTCTTAAAACGATTGGGCAGGGTGTGATTGTACCAACCGCAGTTTATAAAGCGGTCTATATGCCAAAAACTGGCGCGATCGGGGCTTATTACGCACCTAACAATAACTCTCTACAAGTAAAAGTCGTGAGTGTTTGCTACCTTGAGGAGCGCTTAGGCGTTAACCTATTCCCGCAGTTAACCGAGCAACAAAAGCGTAATGTCTATCGCCTACCTTTAACAGCGAGTCAAGTTAAGGCAAATCAAAAGTTAGACTATTTACACTGGGATGGTGAAAGTCAGTGTGAACAAGACTTAAATGCCGAACAAATTCAAGCGTTACAAGACCAGTTTAAAAAGCAAAAAAGTGGCTCTACAGAACCGATGGAAGCAAAAGTTCCAGAGATTGACGAAGAAACACGCCAAGCTATTGTGAAGCAACTGGTTGAAGCATTGGTGAACTACTTCTTGCAAATAATGAAATAAGCAGCTTTTTTTGATTGTTATTGCAACATCGTAATTGTTTAAAATAGAATCCATAGACAGATCTGTCTATGGATTCTATTTTAATAAGGACAATAACAATGTTTGCCTCGATGTTTCTTTTTTCATTTGCAATGTCTATTACCCCAGGCCCAGTCAATACTGTTATTTTATCGACCAGTTTAAATCATGGTTTAAAAAGATCGATTCCCTATATTTCAGGCGCCACGATTGGTTTTACCTTACTTTTAATTTTTATGGCATTTGGTCTTCAGAGTTTATTAACTCAGTTTCCTATTGTGCTAAAAGTTCTCGCAGTTTGCGGAACGCTATTTGTTTGTTATATCGGCATAAAAATTATTCTTGCTGCCGCCAATATTTCCATTTCAAGTGCTCCTGTAGAGCAAATTATTATTCCTAATTTTAAAGATGGTTTCTTGTTACAGTGGCTCAATCCTAAAGCGTGGTTGGCTTGTGTGTCAGGCATTACCATGTTTACTAGCATTGAAAACCCAGAGTCGTTGCCGATCTTTATCGTTATTTATTTTTTCACTTGCTACGCGTGTTTGTTCTTTTGGGGACTATGTGGTGATAAATTTTCAGTGGTGCTTAATCAGGGCAACCGGTTGAAATATTTTAATATCTTAATGGGCGTTTTCTTAATTTTATCGGCACTTTTAATTTTGATCGATTTTTTTTAAATTGATCGTATTACACTGTGAATATATAACAACGAGACAACACATATGTTTAAGCCATTTGAAAAGGGTACAGAGTCTTCATCAATTGAAGATTTAACATTAGAAAATGATGTCGATTGCGTCAGTATTTATGGCAATTTGCAAATTACCAAAGACAAAGTCGGGTTAGAACAGGCAAAGGCTTTACAGAGCTTTTTAAACGATGTAGTTGCAGCTTTGGAAAAAGAAGAATTACCTGAGAAAATTGAACGTCCAGCTGAACAAGAAATTAATAATCCGTTTTTGTAATTTATGCATGCTATGCGTGATGTTTAGCATGGTCATGTTGCAATACAGTCTTTAATACCACGTTAAATTTTATTAAGTGTGTATAGACATTTTTTACTTTTGAAAGCCCAAAAGTAAACAAAAGGCTTTGTTGATCAGAGGGTACATCCATGTACCCCTGCTCAACAGGTGACATCCATGTCACCCTCCGCGATAGTAAATTGAGTCTAGGTAAAGTTAATCTTTATCCCCAGCAACTACCTTATAAATAATCGCACCAATCACAGCCCCTAAAATCGGTGCCACCCAGAACAACCACAATTGACTTAATGCAGCCGTTTCAGCAAAGAACGCAACACCTGTACTACGTGCAGGGTTCACTGAAGTGTTCGTGACTGGAATACTGATTAAGTGAATGAGTGTTAAGCCTAAACCAATCGCAATAGGAGCGAAGCCAGCAGGCGCGCGGCGATCGGTTGCACCTAAAATAATGATTAAGAAGAAAGCTGTAAGTACTACTTCAATAATGAAAGCTGAACTTAAGCCAAACTTGTTTGGTGATAAATCTCCAAAACCATTTGAAGCAAAACCACCAACACCACTAAAGCCTGCTTGGCCTTGAGCAATAATATAGAGAACAAATGCAGCAGCAGTCGCACCGACCACTTGAGCAATGATATAGGGAATTAAATCTTTAACATCGAAGCGGCCACCGACCCAAAGGCCAACACTTACCGCGGGATTAAAATGTCCACCTGAGATATGCCCTAGAGCATAAGCACCTGTGAGTACGGTTAAACCAAAGGCAAGGGCTACACCTGCAAAGCCAATACCAAGTTCAGGGAAAGCTGCGGCTAAAACTGCGCTACCACAACCACCAAAGACTAGCCAAAACGTACCTAGGAATTCAGCAAAATATTTATTCATTGTGATTACTCATCTATTGATGTATTTTTTAATTAGTGTGAAGTATGTCGCAAAAAATTAAGCATGTGACTATATGAAATTTTTGTTTTCAGTGTTGTTTTAATCAAGAAAAGATTTGTAAGTTTTGGTTGGTTATTCTTTGTCTGAAAATTGATCCCTCCATTGCTGGGGTGTTTGATTGGTCCAATGTTTAAATGCTCTTTGAAAAGCACTTTGTTCTGAATAACAAAGTAAAAGTGCGATCTCTTGTAAGCTTAAATGCGGATCTTTTAAATACTCGGTTGCGAGCATAAAGCGCACTTGTTGAACGCGTTCCTGAAAGGTGGTGTCTTGTTGTTGTAAATGTCGTTGGAGTTGTCGAACTGATAGGCCTAATTGAGCAGCAATATGTTCAATTTGATATTGATTCTTTTGTAGCCCAGTCAAAATTGAATGCTGTAAACGCTGATCAAGTTGGGTTGAATTTGGTAATTGCTCTAACAGCGCTTGTGCTTGCTGAACTAATAGCTGCTGTAAGGTATGGTCGGCACTGCTGAGGGCCTTATGAATTTCCGTAATTGGAATGAGTAACTCTGTACGTGGTTGGCTAAAACGAACGGGACATTGAAAGTATTGTTCGTAGACTCTAATATTTTTAGGAGCAGCATTTAAGAAACGTACTTCATGTAAATGCACGTCTTCATGAGACATAAAAAGACGTAAGAACTGAATCACCAACGCAATCGCGATTTCATCGGTAAGCTGGGTAGGGTGTAGCTCAGTCGCTTCCCAGCGAATAGAACCATATCTCCCTTGTAGCTCAACCACTAATGGGCTCCCGTCATAAATCAGACGGTGAAAATCATGATAGCGAATTAAGGCTTCACCTAAGTTGTCGCAAGAGAGAGCAAGGTAGGCAATAATCCCTAAGTGTTTGGGTTGCACATATTTGGCAATTTCCAGACCTAATCCCGGCTTCGGGTCCAGTTTATAAATCACTTCTAATAGATCACGCCAAACGACGTAGTCAAAGCGTTCCAGATTTTGAATTTGTTCTAATTGTTCTGGAATAGCTAATTCATTGGCTTCGCAATAAGCTTTTAATAGATGTCCCAGCCCTCCATACACTGAGCCTGTATAATTCTTTAGTTGTGGCATCCCTAACCACCTCTTTCTTGTCGTGATTTGTCAATGAAACCATAAATTCTGGTCAATACCTAGCATAACGAATTTTATATGCTGAATAAAAAGAAAAAGGAGTTAGGTGATGTTAAAAGGGTTTATTGCCGGAATTGCAGTTGCGAATGCATTTGAATGGGTGGCGCATAAATATATTTTGCATGGTGTACACCGTGTGGGACAACCGCGCTATAGCCCAGTACCAAAAAGCATGGAATCTCATTGGGCACACCATCGTGAAGTCCGTAAACAACAATTTCATGATGATTGCTATGTTGAGGGCGTTGGTAACTGGCGAACTAAAAATGAGTTAATTTCGCTTGCTGTGGTGGCAACCGTTTCAAGCGCAATTTTCTATCCATTTTCAAAAGGCATGGCACTCGCAGCTTGGTACAGTGCTGGAAATTATTATTATATTCATCGCCGTGCACATTTAGAGCCTGAATGGGCAAAGCGTAAAATTCCATGGCATTACGACCACCACATGAACTCTAATCAAGATGCCAATTGGTGTGTGACCAAACCTTGGTTTGATTATGTGATGGGAACACGTGTGGTGTCTTCGGCAGATTTAAAAGAACAAAATCCTTTGGGTGTTCGGTTGCCTACTTTATTTGCTAAACCGTTAACTCAAGCTGTAGAAAAAATCTTTCCAGCAAAATGGGTCGAGAAAAAAGAAAAACTAGAACTTCCTAGTGAAGTGAAAGAAATAAATGGTGCGGCATAAAAAATAAAGGGGCATATCGCCCCTTTAATTATGATTAAGCTTACAAGCGCATTTCGATGCCTTGTTCAGCTAAATATTGTTTAGCTTCCGGAATCGTATATTGACCAAAGTGGAAAATACTTGCCGCCAATACTGCATCGGCACCACCTTGTAAAATACCATCTGCAAGGTGTTGTAAGTTACCTACACCGCCTGAGGCAATCGTTGGAATGGTAACGCGGTCATTAATAGCACGCATTAATGCAATATCGTAACCTGCTTTAGTACCGTCGGCGTCCATACTGGTAATGAGTAGCTCACCGGCACCATAGTCAGCCATTTTTACAGCCCATTCAATGGCATCAATACCAGTTGGTTTACGGCCACCGTGAGTAAAGATTTCCCATTTGTTGTCGCCAGTTTTTTTGGCATCAATCGCAACCACAATACATTGTGCGCCAAAGTGCTGAGAAGCTTCTTGAACAAATTCAGGGTTAAATACGGCAGCCGAGTTAATACTCACTTTGTCTGCACCTGCATTTAATAACGCACGAATATCTTCAACCTTACGTACACCACCACCGACAGTTAATGGCACAAATACAGTCTCGGCCATACGTTCAACAGTACGGTAAGTGGTATCGCGTCCATGATGTGTAGCGGTAATGTCTAAGAAAGTAATTTCGTCTGCACCTTGTTCGTTATAGCGACGTGCCACTTCAACAGGGTCGCCAGCATCACGAATATCGAGGAATTGAACGCCTTTAACTACGCGTCCGTTATCAACGTCTAGGCAAGGAATAATACGTTTAGCAAGCATAGCTTTTTCCAAAAATAATCGCCGTTGGTGAAAGTTCCTACACAGGCGCTACACCTTCATGGAGGGAAGAGGTATTCTATCAAACTTCACAGATGTTTTTTGCAGGTTTTCCATGTCGGTTTATACCCCGTTGAGTTTAGATGAAGTTCGCACCTTTGCTGCACCTTATGGATTAGAGGTGTTGGAGCTGAACCCAATTCAGGGAGGTATTCAAAACACCAATTATTTTTTGGTTGATGTAAACCGCAAACAATATGTATTGACTGTATTTGAAGAGTTAGATGCACAAGGTGCAGGTGAACTTATTCCTGTACTTGAGCAATTAGGGACTCATGATGTACCCGTTGCCGTGCCGTTAAAACATAGCGGACAAGCGGTTCATGTGATTGCAGACAAGCCTGCACAAATTGCACCACGTTTAATGGGACACCATCCCATGCAAACTACAGTAGCGCAAGTCGCAGCGATTGCAGATGCACAGGCGAAGTTACATGTCGCTTTACAAGATTTTCCGCTTGAGCGTGAATATCGACGTGATCATCAATATTGGACAGGCGTTGCAGAACAGCTTAAACCAAGCATGACTCAAGATGACCAAACTTTACTTGAGCAGGTCTATCAAGCTTTTAATGCGAAAACAGCACAGTATTCAAATCGACCAACAGGTTTTATTCACTCTGATTTGTTCCGTGACAATACTTTGTTTGAAGGTGAGCAATTACAAGGTATTCTAGATTTTTATGAGTTAAATCAAGATGAATTACTGTTTGATATTGCGATTACCATCAATGATTTTTGTACCGAATATCCAGCAGCGCATTTAAACTCAGACAAAGTCGCAGCTTACTTAGCGGCATACCAAAAAGTTCGTACGCTTACATCAGATGAGCTTGCATGTTTAGATGTATTCTTGGCAATGGCAGCGTGCCGTTTTTGGTCAATGCGTTTGCAAGTTGCTCAAAAAAATAAAGAAGAAGGACGTACAGGCGACGACATTTTGCAAAAAGACCCGCAAGAAATGCGAGCAATGATGCAAGACCGTTTAAGCCATGTAAAAGCATAAAAGGAATAGAGATGCGAGATCAGGGGCGTTTAGTCGAATGGTTCGACGAAAAAGGTTATGGCTTTATTCAGCCGGATGATGCTGAAAAAGAGCGAGTCTTTTTGCATATCAAAGATTTTGCACGCCCCGGACCTCGGCCAATTATTGGATGTGCACTGGAATATCGGGTGATTCTCGATGAACGAGGCCGTTTTCGTGCTCAGCAGGTCACCTATTTAAAAGCATCTCAACCCCGAAAAGCGTCAAAGCCCGTAAAAGCAGAATCTTCTTTTCAAGCCAGTCCATGGTCTGCAATGCAAATGGGGATCGTGTTTTATTTCGTTTTAATGGGAATTATGAGCTTTATTCATATTTTGCCAGCTTATACGTTGTTATTTGTTTTAATGATGAATGCCTTAAGTTATTGGCTTTATTCTCAAGATAAAGAAGCCGCACAATTGGGTAATCGCCGTGTACCTGAACAAACATTGCACATTGTTAGCTTTTTAGGAGGTTGGCCAGCTGCATGGTGGGCACAACAAAAACTGAGACATAAAACACAAAAACAACCCTTTCGTAAGATTTATTTTTGTACCATATTCTTTCATTTACTTTTGATTTTGTGGCTAATTTCTCCCTTAAACGTATTGCGGGGCTCATAAAAGTAAATCGTTTTAATAAACTTGAGAGGTATAAAAATGAATAGTTCTATCGACCAAGATCCAAATCGTACTTTAACACTTATTTTATATGTACTTTATATTGTTGCCATTTTTACAGGCGGCTTACTTGCGGTTATTGCTTTAATTATTAACTACGTAAAACGGTCTGATGTACAAGGCTCGATTTTTGCGAGCCACTTTACATGGCAAATCAGAACATTCTGGTGGTATCTGGCTTGGAATATTATTGCCTTTCTGCCGTTTATTTTCTTGTTCTTTACAGGTGAAAATACTGACCTGTTTGCAGGGGTTGCCATTTCATCGACCGTATTCTGTGTGGGTGTAATTGGTGCTGCGTGGATCTGGATTGTATATCGTGCAATTCGTGGATTGATTGCGTTAAATGATAACCGCCCGATGTATCAATAAATTATGATTATTGAACATGTACATTTGAGTATAAAGTCTGGGCAAAGTGAAGCATTTCTTGAAGCATTCGAGCAGGCTAAACATATTGTTTATCCAATGGAAGGCTTTAATGCGGTCCAACTGATTAAGCATGCAACCGATCCCCATCATTATATTTTAATGATTTTCTGGGATGAAATTGAAAACCATACAGAAGGGTTTAGAAAGTCTGAGGCTTATCAGGAGTGGAAGACTTTGCTCCATCCATTTTATGACCCAATGCCGACGGTTGAGTACTACCAACCGTGTACGTTATTGAAGAAAAAATAATAGATAGATAGTAAAAAAGAGAGCGTTAAGCTCTCTTTTTTTATTCTCGAATTCTTTTAGCTTTTTTAATTGGTAGCTTAATTTTTAACTCACTGACTAAAACGCCTAAGACCACTAAAGCACCTCCCAAAAGGGCAATCAATGGCAAACGCTCACCTGCAATTCGGCCAATAATGCCTGCCCAAACAGGTTCGCCAGCATAGATAATTGCAGCACGTGAAGGATCAACCACACGTTGAGCCCAGTTCATAACAAATTGAATGAGCGCACTCGCTAAACCTAATGCAACAGCAATCAGTACTAGGGGCCATGAAAATGCTGGAATCGTATGTTCACCTACCATAGGCATGATGGCGAAAGAAAGTAGAGAAGCGACACCAAGTTGAATGATTGTGACGCGGCGTAAATTCACCTTTCCAGCAAAGTAGCTAATAAAAATAATTTCTAAAGCAATCGCAAAGGCACCTAGGACTGTTAAAAGTTGCCCAAAACTTAAGGAAATTTGTTCAAAACCATTGCCCGTTAATAAAACAAGGCCAGCAAAAGCAAGAGCGGCTCCCACCCAAGTCATAATGTGTGGAATTTTTCTAAAGATGAGCCACATTAAAATAGGAACAAGCGGAACATATAGCGCTGTTAAAAATGCTGATTCACTACTGGGAATGGTTTGCAGGCCAATGGTCTGGGTACCATAGCCTGCCGCAATCACAAGACCAATCGCACAACCAGCACCTAAATCTTTTAACGTGACGCCTTTTATGCTTTTTAATGAGATAAGAAGCAAAGTAAGAGCTGCTACAGCAAAACGACAGCCTACAAAAAACATAGGCGATGAAAAATGCAGTGCATACTGCACAGTAAGAAATGTTCCACCCCAAATGATCGTAATCAAAATGAGGGCTAACTGTGGGGCTTTGCTTGAACTCAGAGAAATTGGTGACATACTCAAGTTAAATTAAATTGTGCAATATACTGCACATATTGCGCTATTCTTGTATTTTGTGCAATATATTGCTCAAATTTTCTTACTAATCCATTCTATGAGCCAGTCGAGTACCGTTTTACAGCACGTGGGCACAAATATTCGTTCATTAAGAGATGAACGAGATTTGAGTCAACAAGATTTAGCAGATCTGGCAGGGGTGAGTAGACGAACCATTGCTGCTTTGGAAACAGGGCAGGTCAATATTAGTTTGGCCAAACTCGACTCGATTGCAGCAGTGTTGGGTGTCGATTTTAAAACGATTGTGAGTGCACCTGAGCATAAAGAACATGCTGTAGTAAATGCACTCGCTTGGCAGGGTAAAGATGAAGAAAGTAAAGCAACCTTGCTCGCTTCAGTTCCATCTCGTTCCCAAGTTGAGCTTTGGATATGGTCTTTGGCAGTGGGAGAGTCTTACGTGGCGGAAGCAGATGCAGACGGATGGCAGGAAATTATTTACGTATTAGAAGGTGAGTTGACCATACAATTTACTGACAGCAAAAAAATAATACCAGCTGGTTCATCTTTTATTTTTGAAAGTTCTGTTACTTATACCTATATCAATAGTGGTAACCAAGTGCTTAAATTTACTCGTAATGTGGTGTATTGATTTGGAATTTAAGCTTTTTAATAAAATATATGTTTTTAAAATTTATGCAGTTTATTGAAGGCATATATGAGGTATATGACCTATCTTAAAAACCTGTGAATTCAATTTAAACAAAAAATACGAATAAGAATAAATAAGGCAAGCTATGATATTTCGTGTGTAATGAAATTATTTTTAACTCGTTTTAATAGAAAAAAGATACAGAAATGAAGTTCTTATTAAGTTCACAAGATATTCAAAACTATAAATTTTTATGGCAGGTTTCTAAAGAAAAATATAAGAAGCAGAAAGGGAGTATGTTTCTCATGTTTTTTTTAGTAATGTTTACAGCATTCTTTACGACATTATTGCCATACCTATTAAAAATTATTATTGATTACTCTGCACAGGCATATAACTTTCCACTAGATATTCGACTTCCATTTAATTTCTTATATCTAATCGTACTCGCTTATGCTGCAGCATGGTTAGCGAATGAGTTATGTAATTGGACGAAAAATATTTTTAGTGCTTATTTGATGGTTGATTTCAAAGGAGCATTAATTTTTGCGGGGTTAAAAAATTATTTAAATCTTAAAAAGGATGAGCAAGATCAAATTGAAGCTGGAACAGTCATCAGTGATCTTGCAAGAGGAAGTTCTGCTTTTGGTGAGATAAATCTAACGTTGCTGCTTCATTTGGGGCCAATCATTTTTCAATTGGTTATGATCTTTGCAGTTTTATTTACAACTATTAGCTTACTTTTTAGTATCAGTTTTTTATTGGTAGCTATCGTTATTTTTTTAGTTTCCTTTCATATAAATAAAAGAAGTAGTTCTTTATTTGATTCAATGTATCAACAAGATAATCAGGTAAATAGCGATTTGATACATCAGATCTCAAATTCATATGAAATTAAAGTAAAAAATGCAGTACCGTTTCAATTGTCAAAATTTAATACCACATTAGACTCATTCATCAAAACAGCTAAAGATAGGAATAAAAAAATAGGGCTATTGATGATTTCTCAATTGTTCCTGATCTTTTTGTTTTTACTCTTTTTTATGTTATTTACAGTCTTTCTTTCAACTGAAAAGCAGCTTACACCGGGTGCTTTCGTATTGATAAGTACTTATATTATTCAACTCACCAATCCATTTTTAGCAGTTTCTCAAAGCTTGATGCGTTTAAATGGTAACTTTGTCGCTTTAGCAAAATATCGAAAATACTTTAATCTCAATAAAGAAAATTATACGCATTCTATCGTTCAAGACTCCAACGTTCTCTTTCAATTTATAAATGCTAAATTTTTACTTGGGAAAAGAGCCGTAGATCATTTTAATTTAACAATATTAGCCAATAAAACGTATGTCGTGATTGGGTCAACTGGCTTGGGAAAGACTTCTCTAATGAATTATTTAATGGGCGTGTACCAGATTCAATCAGGGCAGCTTTTCTATAAAAGTATTGATATCAGTTATAACTTTTCTAAGCATATTTTTGATGAGGTTACTTACGTTGCACAGCAACCAGTTATTTTCCCTTATTCTCTTAGAGATAATTTAGTTTATAACTCCTCGCACATATATGAGGATTCTTACTTACTTCAGATGCTTGATCAATTTAATCTATTACATATTTTGAAAAAGCATCAACTAACGCTCGATGATGATTTAACTGAAATTTATAAGAATTTTTCAGGAGGAGAAAAGCAAAGAATTTGTATTCTTCGAGGTCTTTTAGCTCGTCCGCAGCTCCTTATCCTAGACGAACCGACTGCTGCCTTGGATGTAGATACTGCAAAAAATATACTTGAATATATTCAGCAGGTTGTTCCATCTGTAATCATGATTACGCATTCACCCTATGCGATGGAAATTGCGGATGAGGTAATCGATTTAGAAAAGTTATTAAACTAAAGATAATCAAAAATAAAAAAGAGCCTAAAGCGGCTCTTTTTTACATCTTAAGAATTAAAGACGGTTTTCATCCAACAAAAGCTGAGCTTCACGAAGGTTTAAAGTACCTTCATAAATTGCACGGCCTGTGATCGCACCTAAAATGCCCGGTTGGCCTTTTAAGTTACGAACGTCATCAAGGTTGGTAACACCACCAGAAGCGATTACTGGTAAACCTGAGTATTGAGCCAAGTTTACAGTTTGCTCAACGTTTACACCTTGCATCATGCCGTCACGAGCAATGTCTGTATAAACAATGCTAGACACGCCTGCATCAGCAAAGCGTTTCGCTAAATCAGTTGCTTTCACATCAGTAACGTTTGCCCAGCCGTCAGTTGCAACCATACCATTCATGGCATCAATACCAACAATGATGTGGCCTGCGAAACGTTTACAAGCTTCTTCTACAAATTCAGGCTCTTGAACGGCTTTAGTACCGATAATGACAAACGTCACGCCAGCTTCTAAATAGTGTTCAATGGTTTCTAATGAGCGAATACCACCACCAATTTGAATTGGTAATTCTGGCTGAGCTTTAGCAATCGCTTCAACAACAGGTTTATGAATTGGAGTACCTGCGAAAGCGCCATTCAAATCAACCAAATGCAAACGGCGCGCACCTTCATTTACCCAATGCTGGGCAGTTGCAACCGGATCGTCAGAGAAAACAGTATCGTCTTCCATACGCCCTTGTTTTAAACGCACACATTTACCATCTTTCAGGTCAATTGCTGGAATGATTAGCATGCTTCCGCTCCTTGCTTCATCATGTTTATGAAATTGTGCACATCTTAGCAAAGTATTGATCAATCGCTAAGCCTTAGAAAAGACTTTTATTACTTTACGCTTGAAGTGCGGTTTGAATAGTTTGTGAAATGTGAGCAGGTAATAGTTTTTGGTTTCTGAGCTCTTCAAATACGAGTAATGCAGCATAAGCATCGGCGGCGGCATAATTTATTTGCTGAGATGTAAGTGGCTTTCGTGCCCAATTTGAAGTTCCAACTTTTTTCGACTTTGCGAGATATTGTCCAAATAACAGTGCCACCGCTTTTTGTAAGCCCATTTGCTGTTTAAAACCAAAGTGACTAAACCCTTTGGCAAGGTCGACACAACTTTCTAACTCTATGCCTTTTTTATGAAAAATGTGCTTATCATTTTTAAGGCCAAAACCGACTTTAATTTGCTTCTGGTTAGATAAAATGGGCTGTAAGAATTTTAAAGTCGATGAATTGACATGAAATAAATAGGCTTTTTGTGTTGTAGCAAGTTGAATTAAGTGTGGACCAGTTGAGATTTCACCCACTTTAAATGTAGGTTTAGACTCAGAATCAAATCCCAAAATTGCAGCGTTTTTTAATTCTTCTTCAATACTTTTGCATTGCTCAATATTTTCAATCACCACAATATTATGGTGGTTAAGATTTTCAAAAGGAGGAAGCTGCTGAATAGAGGCTTTATCAAGGAGGGCAACGGCTTCGGACATATTTAACAGCGTACAAATGAATTGGGCTATTCACTTTATATATGAATAAAGCCTAGAGGACTAGGCTTTATGAATGTCTTTAAAAATTACTGAGACTGAGAAGGTGTACCAATGACTACACTTTCACTTTTCTCGACATAGCCTTCATAGGTTGGAGACATGATTGTGGCAACGACAGCAAAAACCAAAGCAAGTGGAATTAGGATAATATAAATCCAGCCTAAAACGCGTTCCCAACCAAGAGTAGGGCGCTGTGGGCCGTAATCATTATTGCCTTCTGTACCTTTCGCCGCAAAGAGATAAAACATAAAAATCAGGTTTACGGCAGGGATCAGCATCAGTAACGATAGCCATCCTGTATTATTGCGGTCGTGCAAGCGGCGGATGGTAAATACAAAGCTTACATAGAGGCAAACAATATAAAGAATGGCGATAACAATCATGCCTGCCGTAGAAAGACCCGTTAGTTCCTGACTAGATGTAAACCCAAAAGTAAAAGCGATGATGACAACGGCGATACCGATGACGAGTGAAAATAAGAATGTCCAAGCAGCATAAGAGAGTCGCCCAAAACGACCACTAGCTTTAAAGGGTGAATCTTGTTGAAGTGGCTGATTTTCGAAAGGTGAATTCATTTTGTTTTCCTGATCATTTGGTTTTATTTAAAAGTATAAATATTCAATATTTTGTTGAATAAAACATCATTCTATAAATGATTAGTTGTTATTGTAAATAAAAAAAAGATCAGGCCATTTAGACCTGATCTTTTTCAGTTTTAAATCAGATTAAATATTCCATTCCACAAAGTTTTTAAGTAACTGCAAACCAGCAGTATGACTTTTCTCTGGGTGGAATTGGGTCGCGAATAAATTATCTTTATGAATTGCTGTGCAGAAGTTCACACCATACTCACAAGTCGCAGCCACAACGCTTTCATCTTTTGGTTCGACATAGTAGCTATGTACAAAGTAGAAGCGAGCATCTTGTTCGATGTTATTCCACATTGGATGGCTTGGGTCAATTTGGTGAACTTGGTTCCAGCCCATGTGTGGTACTTTTAAACCTTCCATTTGAGGGAAATGTTTTACGACACCGTCAAAAATACCTAATGCGTCTACACCGCCATTTTCTTCAGAACTTTGTAGTAATGCTTGCATGCCTACGCAAATCGCAAGAACTGGCTTATTAAAAGCAGCTTTACGTACAACTTCATCAATCCCTGCTTCACGCATACCTTGCATACAGTCACGCATTGCACCCACACCTGGAAAAACAATTTTGTCGGCTTTTGCAATTAACTTTGGATCATTGGTCACATCGACTGTAGCACCCACATACTCAAGTGCTTTAGCAGCTGAGTGTAGATTGCCCATGCCATAATCAAGTAACGCGATACGTGTCATTAGAGGCTACCTTTTGTCGATGCAATCGTGTTTTCTGCACGTGGATCAACTTCACATGCCATACGTAAAGCACGAGCAAGTGCTTTGAACACACTTTCGATTTGATGGTGGCTATTTTTACCTTTTAAGTTATCGATGTGTAAGGTCATAAGCGCATGGTTTACGAAACCTTGGAAAAACTCAGAAAATAAATCGACATCAAAGGTACCGATGCGCGCACGAGTAAATGGAATATCCATGAATAAACCAGGACGACCAGATAAATCTACAACAACGCGAGATAAAGCTTCGTCTAATGGTGCATAAAAATGACCATAGCGTTTTAAACCTTTTTTATCGCCTAAAGCTTGTGCAAAAGCTTGTCCAAGCGTGATACCACAGTCTTCTACGGTGTGGTGATCATCAATCTCGAGGTCTCCATCACAATGAATATCGATATCAAATAAGCCATGTCGCTTGATTTGATCAATCATATGGTCTAAAAATGGAACTCCAGTGTTTAGTGTGCCTTGACCAGTACCGTCGAGATTTAAACGAACTCGAATTTTGGTTTCATTGGTATTTCTAACCACTTCACTGATACGTTGCGTCATGGACACGTTCCTCAAAAAACGTCAAAAATGATTGGATGTTAACGACAATTTCGCTGTGACGAATTCGTGACAGCATCATAGTTTGCTCAGGAGGGTTAATCAATGCCTATTACCGTACATGCTTATAGTTCTCTAGATAATTCAGAGATCCGCGATCAGCTTGAGCGACTGTATGATACAAGTCCGGAGTTTGGTGACGGGCACGATGCGATTGAACAACTTGAACAAGATTTACAACAGTATACCACGCTATACACTGCCGAATTTAACACCAAAATTATAGGTGCAATTTGGTCTTCAGGACAAGGCGAAAGCAAGGTCCTTGAATATATTGTTGTGCACCCTGCTAACCGTGGTCGTGGGGTAGCTGAGCGCTTAGTTGAAGAAGCTTGCCGCATAGAAGAGTCAAAAGGTGTTAAAACTTTTGAGCCAGGCTGTGGCGCGATTCATCGCTGTTTGGCTCACATTGGTAAACTACATCACTAAAAATTTCTATTATTTTGTAGTTGTGATTTAAAAATAATCACTTGTTACAAAAAACGCGGAAGTTGCTTGACGTCTTCTTGTAAACATTGTTTAATACGCCCACTTCGGCGTGATAGCTCAGT
>NZ_JFXG01000028.1:0-33519 GCF_000588015.1 Acinetobacter sp. 1294243 | reverse complement strand
GGTATTTGCTGCAAGTTTCTGAATTTCCGCGCCCTGTGGTGCACGAACTTTCAAAATAATTTGACTACCCGTATAGGCATCATCCGTAATGGTTGCACCGACCTGTTCATAAGCACTGTCAATGTACGCAGCCTTTACACCAGCACCACGTTCAATCACAACGCTATGACCAGCGCTAATCAACTTCTTTACTGTCTCTGGCGTAGCAGCTACACGATTTTCACCGACGACAGTTTCGGTTGGGATTCCGATCTGCATGAGCGTTCCTCAAGCTAATTTCTCATTGTCAAAAACATTGCAAGCTGCAATGTTTCCCCCATGTGTATTCTTTGTACAGAATTTGGATTCTAATTGAACTTTTTTAAAATACCACCCACTATTTATTTAATAAATACCCATATTTTGAACTGATGATTCATGATATTTGTTTAGGGGTGTAATATAGGAAGGTTTTTCTTTTTTTGCAGACAATAGTCTCTCT
Source organism: Acinetobacter sp. 1294243 (assembly GCF_000588015.1). Lineage (NCBI taxonomy): Bacteria > Pseudomonadati > Pseudomonadota > Gammaproteobacteria > Moraxellales > Moraxellaceae > Acinetobacter > Acinetobacter sp. 1294243. The sequence continues at coordinate 33,038 of NZ_JFXG01000028.1, read as the reverse complement.
TATACAGTCCTGTATATGAAAATTTCTTTATCTTCGTTTCAAATTGGGTCTTTTTTTGCGCTTTGCTCTGCTTTTCTATTCAGCACAAAAGCGATTTTTATTAAACAAACTTATGCCCTTTCTCCATTAGTAGACGGTACAGTCCTGATGGCTTTACGGATGTTAAGCGCCTTACCGTTCTTTCTATTAATTTGCTGGTTTAACAGGCATCATAATCAGGGCATAAAAAAGAAGGATTGGCTAATTTTAATTTTTGCCGGTCTATTAGGCTACTACTTTGCAAGTTGGCTCGATTTCATGGGCCTTATGTTTATTAGCGCCTCTCTAGAACGAATTATTCTATTTTTATATCCCACGCTTACAGTCATCGTATCAAGCTTACTCTACAAACAAAAATTAGATGTAAAAAGTTTATTTGCCATTTTTCTTAGTTATGGTGGAACCGTGATGGTTATGCTTCAGGAGCACAACAACGCACCAATTCAGGGCAACTTCTGGTTAGGGACAAGTTTCGTATTTGCAAGTGCCGTGGCTTTCGCCGGCTATTTGTTGCTGACGCCACCTCTCATTAAGAAATTTGGCTCTTGGAATTTCACAGGGTTAGCCTTAACCGTGGCCTGTATCGGCACATTAACTCATTACGCATTAAGCACACCTCATCCAATTCAACTCCTATTACAACTCCCCTCTAGTGTAATTTGGTATGGCATTGGCTTAGGCTTTTTAGTTACCGTATTACCCACCGTTATGCTCATGCAAAGCATTGAACGATTAGGTGCCTCTCAATCTGCAATGATTGCTTCAATTGGACCAGTTTTAACGATTTTGCTTGCCGTTGCTTTTTTAAATGAACATCTCAATATGTGGCAATGGGTCGGCTGCCTTCTCAATATTGTCGGTGGCATGATGATTACACTCAGAAAGAAAAGACTAAAATATTAAATTCTCTTGACCTCAACTTAAGTTGAGGTTGGATACTCATCTAAATTTTAATGAACGGTTGAGTTCCAATGAGTCAAGAAACTTTTAAAATCATAAATCCATCAACTTTATATAACCCAACTCCTAACGCTTATAGTCATGTTGCTGTAGTGGAAAGCTTTAAGAATATTATTCATGTAGCAGGTCAAGGAGGCGAAGATTCCCAAGGTGAATTAAGCCCACGTTTTGAAGAACAAGCGATCCAAGTCTTTGATAATATTCAACATGCTTTAAAAGCAGCCAATGCAGAGCTTAGCAATATTGCTGTATTGAGAGTTTTAGTTGTTGACCACTCGGTCGAAAAACATCAAATTTTGATTAAAATTATGCAAAATTTATGGAAAAATCATCCTTTTCCTGCCTGTACACTTATTCCTGTGCCGCGCCTTGCGCTAGAACACATGCTTATTGAAGTTGAAGCAACAGCATACACCCAATAAAACTGAGAGAACGTCATGTCTACCCCTGAAGATATCAGTCAAAATAAACCTTTGCTTTGGTTGATGGCAGCAGCATGCGGTTTATGTGCAGGTGTGAATTATTATTGTCAGCCGCTGATTCACTCCATTCAGCAAGAGTTTGCTGTAACTCAGGCACAAGCTGCTTTAACAGTGACATTTGCTCAAGTGTCTTATGCCCTCGGTTTACTATTTATTGTCCCAATGGGTGACATCGTTAATAAAGCCAAAGCTATTCCGTTTTTGATGGTACTTTGCGCAGTTGGCCTATTTACATCTGCTTTTGCCGTGAACTTACCCATGTTGTGGATTGGTACAATTTTAGCGGGATTGTTTTCTGTTGCTGCCCAAGTCCTCATCCCACTTGCCACAATGACCGTAAAACCCGAAAAAACTGGCGAGATCATTGGTTTTTTAATGAGTGGCTTATTGGTCGGGATTTTACTCTCTACCAGTCTAGCTGGATTATTTTCCAACCTTTTCCACTGGAAAATAGTGTATGTCGTAAGCGGCGTATTAATGCTTCTGTTGGCATTTACTTTAAAAAGTCGCTTGCCTTATGTCTTACGTATGAAAATGAACTATGGACAAATATTTGTTTCCATGGCTCAACTCTTAAAAGAGGAAAAGCGACTATTATTAAGAGCGCTTACAGGTGCTTTCGCCTTTGCCGCAGTAAGTATTTTGTATTCCACCATCGCCTTACTTTTGACTTCGGCACATCATTTGCCCGATCTATTTATCGGACTAGTCCCACTAGTCGGTATCTTTGGGGCATTATCAACACGCTATATTGGTAAATATGCCGACCAAGGCTACACACGATTACTTACGTGGATGGGTTGTGGGCTGTTTTTGGTGAGCTGGCTTTGTTTCTATTTCGGACAAACCCTCCTTTCTAGTTATGTTATTGGCTTTGCTTTAATTCAATTAGCACTCGCGCTCGTTCATACCAGCAACCAGAGCATTATTTTCCGTTTACGTCCAGATGCTAAATCTCGTATTAATGCCATCTATATGACAACTTATTTTATTGGAGGAGCTGGTGGCTCTGCCTTAGGGATTTTTGCTTGGAATCATGGCGGGGGGACTATGACATGTGTTGCAGGGGTAGCTCTTGTTCTGCTTTGTATTTTATTTAGTGTCATTGATGCTTTCTTACAAAAAAAGCAGCTCGCTCACTCATAAAGTAAATTGTTATAAATCATCTTTCTATATTCAACATAAGGGTGGTTATAAATTACTCGGTTAAATGCCACTGTCGATTCAGGGCTAAACCCCGTATAATGCTGCCCTTTCATTAATTTAGCGACTTTTGGGTCTATTGGCTATGCAATCACTTCAATCGTTACAACCTCGTATTTCTGTCGCACCTATGATGGATTGGACACACAATTAAAATATTTTTAAAATTATCATTATCTTAAATAATTTTTAGGATTCCATGGTGTAAATTAGGTGTAAATTTCAACTTAACTAAAAAAATATTTGATTCAATTATAACTATCTATCTCAGAAACGAGTGAAGATTCCTACGAATACTCGCTAAACCTATGTGATTGCATATCTATATAAGAATAAATCTTTAAGACTAATATTAGATTTAAGGACCAAGCAATCCTACTACAATATATTAGATACCAACACACCTCGAAGTAGCCACAGTGAAAAAAGCAAAAAAATATATGCAACCTTTTGTTTTTTTTTAAAAATTTAATTAAAATTACTTAGATAATAAACTTTTTATATATCTCATAATCTAACCATAACCTACAAAGAAATTTATTAATTTTAAAGTATTTAAGAGTAGTAAAAGTTTTGATAAGGTTATGACAGCAGAAAATAATTAAATCTTGAGTATTTCTAATGAATATTGAAATTTGTACTCCTAACTCCGCTACAACTAAAGATAAGGGTGATTTACTAGAAAAACTGTGTAAAAAAATGCTTGAAGCACAAAATTATCTAGTGACAGAGGAAGTGCGAAAGACTGGCAGTGAATTAGATTTATTATGTGAACACAAAGTTTCTGGGAAAAAAATTTATGTTGAGTGTAAAGCATATAGAGATAAAAAAATTGATGCGCCAATCATAAGACAATTATTTGGTACAGTTGTATTTGAGAACTATAGTGAAGGCTGGTTAATAGGTACTTCAGAATTTAGTAAAGATGCGAAAGGATTTTGTGAGGAGCTACCTAGTCGACCACTTGGTGATCGTATAGTAGTCTATTCATCAACAGATATTGTTGAATCACTACAAGCATCTAAAATTATTAGCTCAATACCTCGTGAACATCTAGAACAACACCTTGATATAAACAGCATTGGTGAATGGTTTTTATTAATTACAACTTTTGGAAATTTTTGGGTAAGTACAATATTAAGTGCAGGCATTCCAACAAATGCTGTATGTTATTATGCAAAAACAGGTGTCTTAGTTGAAGATCAAGAACTACTAGATAACATTGCCTCTACAGATAGTAGTCTTTCTAAGTTAGATTTTTCTAAAATTATAAATACAAAAAAAGAGATGAAACCTTTATTTGACTCTCAAATTGAAGTTGTAGAAGTTCAAAGAGGCGAAGATTGGAATGACTATCGACCTGCACGTCCACAGGATTTCGTAGGAAGAACTAAGGATATTCAAGAGATTTTTGATTTTTTTAAGAAGATTAGAACAAATGAAATAAATACTAGGATTTTTGCTATTACTGGTAATTCTGGATTAGGCAAGAGTTCTTTGATTATTACTCTTTCTGAAAAAGCTAAAAATCGTCATCAAAAACAAAAATTATTTCTTTACGCTATTGATGTTCGTGCGGCTAAATCACCAGAATATATTTACTCCGCATTGTTAAAAACTTTACAAGAGGCCCAAATAAAAGGTTTTGGTGATCCAACTATTAAATTACAAATAACTAACGTAAACCATCCTTTAGAGTCTGAATCTATAGCTAAATACTTGAATAGCCTTGAAAGGTCAAAGCAATTAGTAGTATTAGTTTTTGACCAATTTGAAGAGTTGTTTAGTAAACCAGAGTTATTCGAACTATTTAATAATGCAACGAACATTCTATTAGATGCGGCTAGTTTAAAAACAAATTTATGCATAGGTTTTGCATGGAAGACTGATAGTACAACCCACTCGGAACATCCTGCTTATTTCTTCTGGCATCGTTTGTCAGATTATCGAATTGTAAGAAAATTAAATCCATTTTCTGTTAGAGAATCTAATGCGGTCATAAATAAGTTTGAGGAAGCAATTGGAGAAAAAGTTCATAGCGACTTAAGACATAACTTAATTGTAAGTAGTCAGGGTTATCCATGGTTGTTAAAGAAACTATGCATTCATTTACATGAAAAAATATTGTCAGGCCAAAAACAAGAGGAGCTTTTAGAGAATAAATTAGATATCTCAAGTCTTTTCGCTAGTGATTTAGAAGAGTTAAATCCTAATGAAGTTAGAGCTTTAAAATTTATTGCTCAAAGAGCACCTGTTGATCTTGTTGATACAATCGATACATGTGGAGAAGATGTAGTCACAAACCTGCTTCATAAACGACTAATCATTAAAAGTGGTATTAGATTAAATATTTATTGGGATATTTTTAGAGAATATATATTAACAGAGAGTATTCCTATTATTTCTCTTCGCTATTTACCATCAAATGATTTTCTTGCTATCTGGAATGTAGCGCAACATTTAACAGGCACTCCAATTTCCATTCCCGAATTGGAAATTAAAACGAATTTATCTGATGGTACTATTCAAAATATTGGTACAGACTTACTGACATTTGGCATTGCAGTAAGGGAGAATAGCCAATATTCATTGTCAGAGGAAATATTAGCTACAGGGAATTCCATGGAAAGTATTCTCTCATTAATGAGAGAAAAATTTAAAAAACATATTATTACTTTAAGTTTAAAGGACTTACCTAACGGTACAAATATTACTTTGGCTTTCTTTATAGACTTAATGAAAAGTATTTACTCTAACAATGATTATGCAGATAAAACATGGAGATACTATGCTATCAGAATGTGTAAATGGCTAGAAATTACGGGCTTTTTATCTCGGTCAATTGAAACATACACATGGTTTTATAAAGATATAGGTTCTGTAAAAACATCTGTCAGTAACGTTAGACGCCAACAATCTTCTTTTTTCATACCAAGAAATAGTCCTCAATTAACTATAAATATTTATAATGAACTTAAGGGTAAGAAAATTTCTGAATACAAAAATGGTAGTAGTAATGCCAAAGCTGTGGAAATTTTCAAGAGATATAATTTAGTTGATGATGATAATAAAATTAGAGATGTTGAAGATATCGAATCTTATCTTTACGATGCGATTTCAAATGAGTTAAGTATCCAAGAAACCATATTAATAAAGAAACTGTATTCAGGAACTAAAAAATTAACTGCATCATTCGTTGGGCAGCTCCTGAGGGATAAGCATGATATTAAGTGGGCTGAAGGTACTGTGGAGTATGCAGGTAAAAAGCTAAACAGTTGGGCTAGCTGGTATGAAAATTTCGATTTATAAATTTTGGATACCAATTACCTTCAAGCCCTCCCACCTAACAGAACTCAAACCTTTGATAATCTAGTTTTCATCGATTAGGTATTTAACAATGAGTAAATGAGATGTTTTCTGGGGAGTAAGTAATTTATCTCCCCCTTCAACTATTTAATCTATGGCTAAATAGACAACTATTTCATCGACTACTGCTCTGGCAGTTCTAGAAACCCCAATTAATGTTGCCGATGTCATGCCTGTCCATTCACCATAACCAACTAGCCAGATGGTCTGCAAAATACAATCCATTAAATAAGCTAGTTAAATTTGAAAAACTGCTGTAAACAATTCATTTTAGATTAAGAATTTAGCAATAATATTAAATAAGCCAATATACGTATCAGTAAGTTTGAGAGACAAATGTGATCACTAACTTTTTATTCAGGCTAACTTCTTCAGTACACCACATTTTTCCACTGTACATAACCCATCACAAGTCTTTCTTATTTCTAATAGCTGCTGTATGAGTTTCTGCTGATTCCGAATATTTTCCTCTACATCGTTAATATGTGAATCGATAAGCTCATTCACATCAGAACAATTTAGATTAGGTAGATCCTTATAATTTAGTAATTTTTTGATTTCAATTAAGTTCATATTCAAAGAACGACAATTCACAATGAATTTCAACCGATCAATGTAATCTTCAGTATATAGTCTATAGTTACCTTGAGTTCGATCAGGTTGCGGGATTAGACCTTCTTTTTCATAAAACCGTATTGTCAGTACTGAGCACGACGTTTTTTCAGAGAGCTCTCCTATCTTCATAAACATTAGAAATACTCAAAATCCAACTTGACTCTATAGTAGCTATAGAGATTTTAATATGCAATAAGTAAAGATATGACTATGGGCACATCAATGAGTGGTTGCGGTTGTAATAAAGAAAATTCTTGTGAAGACACTAAGCAAAATCAAAATGAATCAGAAACAAATTCTGGTAACAGTAAAGATTTAACTGCTGAAGAAAGTAAAAGTTCTTGTTGTGGTAATGAATTACCACAACAATCTAAGCCAGATGAAAAAGATCCTTGTGCTAGTACTCAGCCATGTTCTACGCAGTCAAACTCATGTTGTACCCCAGATTCGATAAGTTCACCTGAGACAGTTAATGATAATGAGGATGTAGCGACTTTCATCAGTGACTATAAAATCCCTAAAATGGATTGTTCCGCAGAGGAACAAATGGTTCGGATGACTTTATCTTCTTTGGTAAATGTTAAGAGGCTAGTTTTTGATTTGCCGAATCGAAACCTAAAAGTTATGCATAATGGTAAAAGTAATGAAATCACTGCAAAACTTGAAGCTCTTGGGTTTGGAGCAAAATTAAATAAAACTGAAGCCTATGTAAATAAAGAGCATGCAAAAGAAATCAGTACGTTTCTGATTCCGAAAATGGATTGCTCTGCTGAGGAGCAAATGGTTCGTATGGCATTGTCTCCAGTAAATGAGATCAAAGGACTAACATTTGATTTACCTAATCGGAAATTGAAAGTTTTTCATAATGATGGTCTTAATGAAATTACTAGCAAACTTGAAGCACTTGGTTTTGGAGCCAAACTTGAAAGTACCGCCACCTCTGTGGGTGAAATGCCTGAAAAAGCAGATACGTCTGAACAAGCAAAAGTTTTAAAAATTCTTTTAGCTATTAATGCTGCACTTTTCGTTATTGAATTTATTAGTGGACTAATTGCTGCATCTACAGGGTTAATCGCAGACTCTCTTGATATGTTTGCAGATGCTGCTGTTTATGGGATTGCACTTTATGCTGTAGGTAAAGCTGCAAAGTATCAAGTTAAAGCCGCGCATTTTGCGGGTTGGATTCAATTATTTCTCGCAATAACTGTAATTGTCGATGTAATTAGACGTTTTGTATTAGGTAGTGAGCCTGAATCTTTATTAATGATTGTAATCGGCTTTTTTGCACTAATTGCGAATGTTGCCTGTCTTTATCTAATCTCTGGACATAAAGATGGTGGAGCACATATGAAAGCAAGTTGGATTTTCTCAGCTAATGATGTGATTGTGAATCTAGGTGTAATTATTGCTGGCTTCCTTGTGGCTTTGACAGGTTCCGCATATCCAGATCTTGTTATAGGAATAATTGTTTCGCTTTTCGTACTTAACGGTGCTCGAAAAATTTTGGCATTGAAATAAGAGTATTAAAAATGAATTTATTCCAAGTTAAACCAAACGACTTTGTCAAAATTGTTGACCTAAAAAAAGGTAACCAATATTTAGATAAAAATGATCCAGTTCTCGAACGACTTGAATTGTTAGGTTTCAGAATTGGTGAAACTTTACAAGTTCTAGCTAAGGGACTTTTCGGTGGTGATCCAGTATTGGTTCAAATTGAAACTTCTCGATTTGCGTTAAGAAAGAATGAAGCTGAACGAATTTTTGTAGAGATTGTTTCAAATGAACAGTAAAAATATTGCACTTATTGGTAACCCAAATTGTGGGAAAACATCTCTCTTTAATACTTTAACAGGTACTCGTCAAAAAGTAGCTAATTATGCTGGTGTTACTGTTGAGCGGAAAGAAGGTTTCTTTAAACTACCTTCTGGTGAATCAGTTCGGGTTTTAGATTTGCCCGGCACATACAGCTTAAAGCCTACGAGTCTAGATGAAGAGGTAACAAGGGCTGTATGCTTAGGTGAGCTTGAGGGTGAGGTCCTACCTGATATATATGTATGTGTGGTTGATGCCACTAATTTACATTTACATTTAAGTCTTGTGCTTGAAATAAGGGCATTGAATCGACCAATGCTTCTTGTTTTAAATATGATGGATGAGGTCAAAAAGCGTGGTATTTCGATAGATATTAATAAGCTATCAGAATTGTTGGGTATCCCTGTTATTGAGGCTGTTGCCGTTAAAACTAAAGGCGTGCAAGAACTACTAAATCAATTAGATCAAAAAAATCTATTTGTCACTCCTTATCATTCTGATCTGAATCATTTTGATCAGATTAAAAATATTACTAAACAGGTAATTTTAAAAAATGATAATGGTGATGCAAGAACAGCTTTCTTGGATAAAATTTTCTTACATCCTGTACTTGGTTTAGTCATCCTAACGCTTACCATGTTTGTCATGTTCCAAGCCGTTTTTATCTGGGCACAACCTTTTATCTCATTAATTGAAAATGCAATTGCTTGGTTAGGTAATACAATTGGCCCGCTTATTACTCATCCATTACTTAGAAGTCTTATTGTTGATGGGGTAATCGCTGGATCGGGTAGTGTTTTGGCTTATATGCCGCAGATCCTTATCTTATTCTTCTTTATTTTAATTCTAGAAGAATCAGGTTATTTGCCACGAGCAGCATTCCTTTTGGATAAATTAATGTCCAAAGCTGGTTTAAGTGGACGTTCCTTTATTCCACTATTGTCTAGTTTTGCCTGTGCTATCCCTGGTGTCATGGCAACACGAAGCATTAGTTCGGAAAGAGATCGCCTAGCAACCATTATGATTGCACCATTAATGACTTGTTCTGCAAGATTACCTGTTTATGCTTTGCTGATTGCGGCATTCATTCCAAACAAATTAGTTTATGGTTGGTTAAGTCTACAAGGTTTAGTTCTTTTTGGACTATATATGGCTGGCATTGTTTCAGCATTATGTGTTTCTTTATTTTTGAAACTAGTTAGAAAAGATAAGACAGAAAGTATTTTTATCTTTGAGTTGCCTACTTACCGATTACCAGATATTCGAAACGTTGCATTAGGACTTTATGATCGAGCTACGATCTTTTTAAAAAGGGTTGGTGGCATTATCGTAGCATTATCTATATTGCTTTGGGTGTTGGTTACGTTCCCTCAACCACCTGAGCATGCCACAATGCCTGCTATCAACTATAGTTTAGCTGGACAACTTGGACACATTATTCAGCCTATATTTGCACCTATCGGCTTTACTTGGGAAATCTGTATTGCATTAATTCCTGCTATGGCTGCAAGGGAAGTTGTCATTGCTGCTTTAGGTGTAATTTATGCTATGTCTGGAGATGAAGATACTGTAACTCAAACATTGTTGAGTCAAATCTCTGGTCCTGATGGCTGGGGGCTAGCTACAGGGATGTCATTATTAGTTTGGTACATTTTCGCACCACATTGTCTTGCAACATTAGCGACCATTCGTCGTGAAACTGGTAGCTGGAAACAGCCTGTTATTATGGCGACTTACTTATTTGGGCTTGCGTATTTCTTTGCCTTCATTACATATCAGCTTATTAGTAGACTTTAATCAAAATAAGAATGTTTCATAAAGAAAAATGGATGCCTTTGCATCCATTTTTCTTTTAAGTATTAAACTGATTATGAGCTTTTTTTCACAGCAATAATAATCTGACTCTCACCCTCTATTTTTAATTCGAAGTCAACCTTCTCCCCTACAGTTAAACCATTTAATAATGCTGGATCTGCAACTTTAAAGCCCATAGTCATTGCAGGCCATTTAATTGCAGGAATTGCTTCATGGTCGAGTGTTAGAATATTTTCTTTCGTATCAATAGCAGTAATCACACCAACAGCTTGAGCTGTTGCAACTGTAGATGACTCTTTACTCATCTGCTCCATCGGTGCTTCCGCTTTCTTTTGCTCTGATGCCTCATTTTTGCTACATGCAGTTAACGCAGCAACAGTTGCAACAAGAGCCACAATTTTCATAAATTTCAACATAATAAAACCTCTTTTGACGAAATAATAAAACTATCAATTCTTTGATAGTTTTCTTTTGATTAAAAGCTGATATGCCGCAGGGATAACAAACATAGATAAGAGAGGGGCTGAAATCATGCCCCCAACCATAGGTAAAGCAATACGACTCATTAATTCAGAACCTGTTCCAGTCCCCAACAGAATAGGGATTAACCCCGCCAAAATGACAGCGACTGTCATTGCTTTAGGGCGAACACGTAGCACGGCCCCTGTATGAATTGCCTCATTGAGTTGTTGCTCTGTTAAGGATGCCGTTGAAGAAGATAGGCTTTGCTGTGCATGCTCAATTGCTTGCTTTAAATAGAACAACATGACTACACCAAACTCTGCGGCAACACCAGCAAGTGCAATAAAACCAACAGCAATCGCAACCGAAAAGTGATAATCACTCAAGTACATAGCCCAAATACCACCAATCAACGCAAAAGGTAGTGTTGCCATAATCAGAACAGCATCTTGTACTTGCCTAAAAATCAAATAGAGCAATAGAAAAATGATCATCAAAGTAATTGGAATAACAACTTTTAAGCGAGCATTCGCACGCTCCATGAACTCAAACTGTCCTGAATAGCTAATGCTCATGGCAGAAGAACGTTTTACTTTTTGGTCTATGGCCTGCTTCAAATCTTGTACAACCGAAGCTAAGTCACGTCCTTGTACATCGACATAGACCCAACCACTTGGACGGGCATTCTCACTTTTAAGCATTGGCGGCCCATCTGTAATTTGAATATTAGCAACACTACTCAAGACTATTTGTTGACCAGATTCAGTTAGAATCGGTAAATTTCTTAAGGCTTCCAGTGAATCTCGAATCTCTCGTGGGTAACGTACATTAATGGGATCCCTTGCCAAGCCTTCAACAGTTTCACCAATATTTTCCCCGCCAATCGCTGATGAGACGATTTGCTGTACATCTTTAATATTGAGACCATATCGCGCAGCCTGCATACGGTTAATATCGACATCAACATATCGACCACCTGTGAGCCGTTCAGCTAAAGCTGAACTAACACCGGGCACCTGTTTAGCCACTTGTTCAATTTGCTGTGCTACCCGATCAATATCTTGCAGATCATTTGCTGAAACCTTAATCCCGATTGGACTTTTCACCCCAGTTGCCAACATATCAATCCGGTTACGGATAGGTGGCACCCAAATGTTTGTTAAACCCGGTACTTGGACTGCCTTATCTAGTTCTTTTATCAATTTGTCAGGTGTCATACCTGAACGCCATTCAGACCGTGGTTTGAACTGAATCGTGGTTTCAAACATTTCTAATGGTGCAGAATCTGTGGCTGACTCTGCGCGACCAGCTTTACCGAATACTGTTGCAACTTCAGGAACGGTTTTAATCATTCGATCAGTCTGTTGGAGTAGCTCAGAAGCTTTTGCTGCGGACAATCCCGGTAAAGCTGAAGGCATATACAGTAAATCACCTTCATCCATATTGGGTAGAAACTCCCCACCTAACCGTGTTAAAGGGAAAAGACTAATAAGGAAAATTAGCAATGCACCAAGTAAAATTGTCTTTGGATGAGCTAAAACCTTATCCAACATAGGGCTGTATATTTTGATCAGAAAACGGTTCAGTGGATTACGCTGTTCAGAAGGTAATTTCCCTCGAATCCAATAACCCATTAAAACGGGAATCAAGGTAATGGATAAACCTGCTGCTGCTGCCATTGCATAGGTTTTAGTAAATGCCAGTGGTGAGAACAAGCGACCTTCTTGTGCCTGTAAAGTAAAAATAGGAATGAAGGATAAGGTAATGATGAGTAGACAGAAAAATAAAGTTGGCCCGACCTCACTGGCAGAACGTGTAATGATGTTCCAACGGACTTGTGCTTCCAAGACTTGCTCAGGATGTTCGTGTTGCCAAGTTTCGATATGCTTATGTGCATTTTCAACCATTACAATTGCGGCATCGACCATAGCGCCAATCGCGATAGCAATACCACCCAACGACATGATATTGGCATTTAGCCCTTGATAATGCATCACCAAGAAAGCAGATAAAATCCCAAGCGGCAAAGAAACAATAGCCACCATTGCTGAACGTAAATGCCAGAGGAATAGTCCACAGACTAAAGCCACCACAATGAACTCTTCAATTAATTTATGGCTGAGATTTTCTACTGCTCTATCAATCAATTGACTGCGATCATATACAGGAACAACTTGTACACCTTTCGGTAGACTTTGTTGTAATTCAGCTAGCTTCGCTTTCACAACAGTAATCGTTTCACGTGCATTTTTACCTGCTCGTAAAATCACGACACCCCCAACCGTTTCACCTTGCCCATTCAATTCACTGATGCCACGACGCATTTCTGGACCAAGTTGAATAGTTGCAACATCACCTAAAGAAACAGGAACACCGAAACTATTTGTTCGTAAAGGAATTTGGCGAAAATCATCTAAAGTTTTTAAATAACCAGAAGCCCGCACCATATATTCCGTTTCAGCCATTTCCAGAACTGAACCACCAGTTTCCTGATTAGCTTTTTGAATCGCCTCAATGACATTGTTTTGTGTGACACCTAAAGTAGCCATCTTGCTTGGGTCTAAGACAACCTGATATTGCTTAACCATTCCCCCAATTGTGGCAACTTCAGCCACGTTAGGTAATGTCTTCAGTTCATACTTTAAAAACCAGTCTTGTATGCTTCTCAGCTCCGAAAGATCATGCTGTCCTGTTGGGTCTACTAATGCATATTCATAAACCCAACCAACGCCAGTGGCATCTGGTCCCAATGAAGATTTCGCATTTGCAGGCATTTTCCCTTGAATTTGATTTAGATACTCCAATACACGAGAACGGGCCCAGTAAAGGTCAGTATGTTCATCAAAGATGACATAAACAAATGAGTCACCAAAAAAAGAATAACCGCGAACAGTTTTAACACCGGGCACCGATAACATGGTTGTTGTTAAAGGGTAGGTCACCTGATTTTCAACAATTTGTGGTGCCTGACCAGAAAAATTAGTTCGAATAATTACTTGTACATCAGACAAATCTGGTAATGCATCGACCGGAGTATTCTTTACGGCCCAAGTTCCCCAAGCAGCCAGAATTAAAGCGGCCAACAGGACAAATACACGATTTGCAATTGAAAAACGAATAATACGGGCAATCATAATCGTCCTCCCGTTTAGTTCTTCATAGATGTCATAGACATCTTGGAAATGTCAGAAATAACGTAAGTATCTCTAGCATGTGTAAAACTAAAACGGACCTGATCGCCTTGCTGAATTTGGGTAAATGGTTGCACTGGTTGTTTAAAGCTCATAGTCATAGCCCCCCAACCCAACTCAGGAATCGCCTGATGTGAAATGGTAATGTCTTGAGCTGTGACTTTTTCAACTTTACCAATGCCTTGATATATTAATGTCTTAACCACTTGAGATGAAGTCTTCGATTGTCCAGTGTTCAGCTTATCCAATACACCTTGTAAATTTGCTTCAGAATCAATCAGGAATTGCCCTGAAATTACCACCTTCTGACCAGCTTTCAACCCTTTTAGAATTGCAATTTTATTGCCATCACTTTGACCTAACTGTACTACAACAGGTTCAAAACGCCCTTGCTCATGTCCCACAATGACAACGTTCCGAGTACCTGTACGTATAACAGCTTGCTCTGGTATAACTAAATTGCTTTGTGGGTTGTTGGAGAATTTAACGGAAGCAAACATTCCCGGCTTGAGCAATCCCTCTCTATTGGGCAACTCAATACGAACTTTTATGGTTCTACTCGTGCTATCCAAAGTTGGTAAAATATCAATGACTTTACCGGACACTATTTGAGGATATGCAACAAAAGTAGCTTCAACTTTCATTCCCCGTTTTATCCCGGCAATTTGTGCTTCTGGAACAGATGCTTCTAACCAGATTGGGCTTATCCCCTTGATGGTGACAAGCGTTTGCCCCATAGCTAAAGCCATTCCATTGCGGACTTCTAACGAATCAATAAATCCACTTACAGGTGCACTTAAAGTCATATTGGATTGCACTCGATGTGTCCGCTCGACTTGATTAATCACATTTTGTGGGATTCCTAAAAGCTGTAAACGTTGTCGGCTTGCCTGAATAAGAGAACGATCTCCTGTTCGGAGTACAGCTAGAAATTCAGTTTGTTCTCCTGTCCATTCAGGTATTGAAATATCAGCTATGGGACTGCCTTGCGTCACCATATCCCCAACAGCATGTCCGTACACTCGTTGGACGAAACCACTTGCTCTTGTTTGTAAAATAGCTACCTGTCGTTCATTGGTCTGCAATATACCATTGGTTAACAAAGTATTTCCCATCACAGCTTGTTCGACTGAAGCATAACGAATTGCTAAATTTTGTTGGAGGGATGGATCAATCTTAACCGCAGGATAACTGTCTTCAGTCATCGTAGTATTTTCATCTGCATATTTAGGAACCAGTTGCATGTCCATAAATGGCGATTTCCCCGGTTTATCAAAATGCTGTTCAGGCTTCATTGGGTCGTACCAATACAACACTTTGGCAGCCTGTTGCGGACCTGATTGAGGATTGTATTTCTGATGTGCAATCCAGTATCCAGCACCACCACCCGCAGCCAGACTAATTACCGCAACGCCCATGACAGTAACTGCTAATTTATTTCTTAACATTATGGCTGCCCCTCAACATGGTTTAAGGTCGGTTCTTCAAAGGCATAATAAAGTTGGGCTTTAGTCACAGCCTGTTGCTGTTGGAGATCAATGAGACGCAAACGCTGTTCTAAAAGAGCTTGTCGAGCAGCAATAACATTAGACAAATTACTTTTACCTGCTTGATAGCTTGCCAACTGTAAACCCACTTTTTGTTTAGCGAGTGGAATACTTGTTTGCATCGCACGTCTAATTTGCTGATCAAGTGCATCAAGATCGGATAACCCATCATCTAGCATAGTGAGATGGTCACGGTATTGGACTTCTTGATCGGCGGTAATCCTGTTTTGTTCGGCTAAAGCTGCCTGAATGAGTGGACTACTACGTCTTTTTGAAAAGACAGGAAGCTCTGTTGTTAGTTGCACCCCGATCATATCGCCAAATTCGGGTGCTCGATGCTGATAAGCAAGTTCAATACCCCAATCTGGTTTCTGTAAAGCCTGAGCTTGCTTCAGTTTTGCTTCAGCAGTTTGCTTTTCTGCCTGAAATGCTTTTAATTCAGGATGTTGATGCAAATGATGATATAGCTTTGATGTATCAAGGTAGATAGATGGTGCTTGGTCAGGTAAGGTTTCAATTTGAGAGAGATTTTCAGTAGGTTCTGCACTGACTAACCGATGCAACTCTAACTTGGCTTTATTTAAATCACGAAGTAAATCATCCTTCTGGTCAAGCAATACCGTGGCTTCTTGTCTTGGATCAAGTGCATCGGCAATGATTGTACGACCAGAGATGACCTGTGTTTGAGTAATTTGAGAAAGTAATCGATTCTCTGAAAACAGTTCATCATATAGTGCTAATTTACGTTCAAGATAAAAGCGCTTAAGCCAAGCAGATGCGACTTTCTGACGTACCTCAATACGCAGAATCTCAGTTTGAGCATTGGCCGAACCTAGTTCAGCTTTTGCTAAATCGACCTCAGCTTGTCTTTTGGCACGATTTGGAAAATCTTGCATCACGCCAATTTTTTGCATAGTCATACCTTCGCGTGTGACTGACCATGCGGCATCGCCGGATACAGGGTAATTATCTAAACCTACAAATAATTTAGGGTTGGGTAAAATACCTGAAGCTGAAACCATATTTTCAGCCCCTTCAATCCTTGCACTATTTGCTCTTAGGGTAGGTGCATATTGCTCAGCAAGCTTCATAGCTGTATTCAAAGTTAATGGCTCAGCATAAGCCTGACCATAGACCAGACAGAAACAGATAGTAGCTATTGGCCATCTCTTACGATGAGATTGCTTTTCTTTATAAATATTCATATTTTTTGCTCTAAAATGTTTACGCGCACGCGCAGAACATTCATAGAAAATTCTATGAATGATAGAGGACTA
This sequence comes from Acinetobacter sp. 1294243, assembly GCF_000588015.1. Taxonomy (NCBI): domain Bacteria; kingdom Pseudomonadati; phylum Pseudomonadota; class Gammaproteobacteria; order Moraxellales; family Moraxellaceae; genus Acinetobacter; species Acinetobacter sp. 1294243. Next base: position 16,269 of record NZ_JFXG01000028.1, on the reverse strand, counting down.
TCAAATTAGTTAGAGCGTGGAGGCTTCCATAAACCCGAAGGGTATGGAGAAGGAAGATTTTGATCTAAAGAGTAAAAAGCTGAGCGCTCTATAGGAAAGGAAACCATTGAGTGCAAAATACCCTGAACGTCATTAGCATATACAAGCTTGGTAAAAGACATAATGCAATCTTGTTCAGACAGACAGGATGGATCATGCAGAGTTTTTTTGGACTTTGCTTCTCCTTTCATACAATCAGTATGCATCATATTCTGATTTTTCGACTCTTCCATTTGCATGGATTGCATCTGTTCAGATGGCATTAAACATCGTTTATGTACAGACGAGGCAACAGCAGCCGATCCTACTAACAGGATAGCAAACGATAAAAACAGCGATAGGCATGTTTTTAACCACTGCATAGACATAGACCAAATTTTAAGCTTTTTTAGTTTTACAGAATTGAATCGTAATAGCAACAATTTCATGAATAGTAGCCGAAACTACTATTCATGATTTCAAGTTATAGTATTTTAAAATACCAATTCGATGCCTGCACCATATTTCCATCCTTTTTCGGACTCAGTTGCTTCTTGCACGTTAGTTGCTTTTTGTCCTTTTTCATATTGGTAAGCAACATCCACAAAAGGTCTGACTCTTTTAGTGACTTCATATCGGGTTTTAATACCGGTTTTTAGTTCAGACAAACCTGATTTTGCAGCATAGTTAGAATCATCGCTAAATACAGCATCTACTTCAAGATAAGGTTGTGTGATCAATTTCTGGGTTAACAGGAAATCACGCTCGACTTCTAAGCTTGCCCCCCAAAAATTATTCTCACCACCGTACAAATAAGCTTGGGTTTCAAAGAAATATGGAGCTAATCCCAACACGCCAACAACACCATCAACCCGATCGCTGTTGCTGTTATTTTTATCTTCACTGTATCTCACCCCAGCCTGTACATCCCAAAAGGGTGCTACATTACGGCTATAAAGCGCAGATACATCATATTTTGGATCATGACTTTCTGCTTTATCCAAATTTGCTTCAATAAATAGGCGATTTTCATCTGTACCTATCAATGTTTCAATTTTCGATCCTAAAGCACCTTTGCCATCTTCATCCACAGTCCACTCATTCTCAAACTTAGTCATTTGGAAAACTTGTCCACCATGTTCTTTCAGATGTTTATCATGATTTCGGTTATTAGAAGTTTCGGCTTCCAGGCCTATACCATTATCTCCATCATTACCAGAAGTTGAATTTTGGTAAGTATTACGATCAACATAACCTAATCCACCAGGCTCTTTTAACAGCATTTTCATACTCTCGGACTGAGAGGATTTAGTACTACTATCCATGCTTTGAACAGCAGTATCATTTGCAAAAGCTACACCTGATAATCCAATTAAAGCTATAGATAAAAATGTCTTAGAATATATTTTTTTAGTGGTGCGCATGTTGATTTACCCCCTTATCATTAGTATTAGGTTGAGCAACAACATCTTTCGAATCAGTACTATTACTATCGACATTTGCCACAATAAGTTTATTCATCATTCCAGCAGACATGTGATAGAGCAAATGGCAATGGATAGCCCATTCACCTAACTCATCAGCCGTTAATAAAGTTGTAACTGTTTTACCTGGTGGAACAATTACTGTATGTTTATTCGGCATATTGCTAGGATCTTGGCCATTTTCCAGTTGCATAAACATGCCATGTAAATGCATTGGATGAGCCATCATACTATCGTTAACAAATTTCAAGCGTATACGCTCACCATATTTCACTTTAAATGGTTCAGTTTCATTAAACTTCTTACCATTAATTGTCCAAATATAGCGCTCCATATTTCCACCTAAGCGGATTTCAATTTCACGTTCTGGAGCACGGGTATCTTTTTGGGGGGTTAAAGATTGTAAATCACTATATTGAAGTGCTTTTAGACCAGCTGGTGTTGATGCATTCGCCCATCCGTAAACCACTTGATCAGATCCAGAAGAGCTTACTGTTTTTGAAGGCATATCATGGTCCATACCTTTCATTGAAGACATATCATGGTCCATTCCTTTCATTGAAGACATATCATGATCCATACCTTTCATTGAAGACATATCATGATCCATACCTTTCATTGAAGACATATCATGATCCATACCTTTCATTGAAGACATATCATGATCCATACCTTTCATTGAAGACATATCATGATCCATACCTTTCATTGAAGACATATCATGGTCCATTCCTTTCATTGAAGACATATCATGATCCATACCTTTCATTGAAGACATATCATGGTCCATTCCCATATCTTCCATCGTCAGTAAAGCACGGGGACGAGGTGTCGGCATCGTAGTACTTTTTACAAGTGAAGTATTTTCATCATGTAATGTACCAATAGAAAAACCACTTCGATCAATAGATTCAGCTTCAATCTGATAATTTGCTTGTTTCGGTTCTACAATAACATCATAAGTCTCAGCTGTTCCTATCCGGAATTCATCCACTGGCACGGGTTTTACTGGTTGTCCATCTGCGCTGACTACTGTCATTTTCAGATTAGGAATTCTTACATCGAACAAAGACATTGCCGAGGCATTAATAAACCGAAGACGTACTTTTTCTCCAGCTTTAAAATTTCCAGTCCAATTTTGTTCTGGAGTCTTACCATTCATTAAAAACGTATAGTTTGTTACATCAGACATATCTGTCTTAAGCATTCGCATCTGATTCCACATGGAACGATCTTTCCATGTTGCCTTTAAACCGTCTCTTTTAATCTGCCTAAAAACATCAAAAACTGTTTCTCTTCGATTCTGGTAGTAATCAGCTTCTTTCTTGAGATTACTCATAATCTGACCACTAGTAGAGTTGTGAAAATCAGAGAGTAAGACTACGTAATCTCTATCAGCTTTTTCTCCGGCCGTTAAAGGTACTTTATTTTTGGGATAAATGACTAAAGGGCCATACAGACCATCTTGCTCTTGACCTTTACTATGCGAGTGATACCAATAGGTTCCATTCTGACGAACCTTGAATTTATATTCATAGGTTTTATTTGGTGCAATACCATCAAACTGGTTGAACCCAGGTACTCCATCCATGATGCCAGGTAAAATTAAACCATGCCAATGAATTGAAGAATCTTGGTTTTTCAACTTGTTGTGTACACGAATAACGGCATCATCGCCTTCCTCAAACTCAAGAAGAGGCGCAACAAACTTACCATTTACAGTAATTCGTTTTAGAGGCTTTCCTGTAATATTCACCGTCTGTTCAGCAATTGTTAAATCATATTCTTTAACCGCTGCCATAACCCAAGTCGACGAAAACAATCCGACTCCTATTAAAAGGACATGACTTAATTTTCTAGACATTTATTTTCACCTATCTATAGTTAATTGAGGGCTAAGCAGGTGGATAAAATACTTTTCCCTCAATATCTTATTTCGCGTATTAATTATTTATTTGGCATATTCATTTGAGAATGGTCCATCTCACCCATTTTAGAATGATCCATATTCATCATCTTAGAATGGTCCATTTGGGACATATCAGACATTTGGCTGTGATCATGCTGACTATGATTCTGTTGATTTTCCTTATCTTCTTTCATATCACAAGGCTTTTTGCATTTCTCTTGCGCTTTTGAATTTACTTTAACTTCTGTACTTAAAGTATTTTTCTGTTGAGCATCAGCAGCCCAAGATTGGCTTCCAGCAATTAAAGTCCCAACACACATAAAAGCAGTTAAGCCACGACGGAATAGAGTTTTCATTGATTGCTCCAAAAATAAATTTTATATAACTAACTTATAGGTTGGAACCGGACATCTATGTGACTTGAAAATGACATTTTTGTAATCTACATCGCATCCTGTATTTATAACGTTATTATGGTCTTAATATGCGATACGGGGCTTAATAAATGAGAATCTTACTAGTTGAAGATGAACAAAAAACTGGTGATTATCTAAAGCAAGGTCTTTCTGAAGCAGGATATATTACAGACTGGGTTACAGATGGCTTATCAGGTAAACATCAAGCTCTTTCAGAAGAATACGATCTAATTATACTAGATGTAATGTTACCGAAGTTAGATGGCTGGAATATCATTAATGATATTCGCAAAAGTGGCAAAACTATGCCTATCCTTTTTCTCTCAGCTCGTGATCAAATTGAAGATAGAGTTAAAGGCCTGGAACTAGGAGCTGATGATTATCTCGTTAAGCCTTTTGCTTTTGCAGAACTTCTTGCCCGAATTAAAACCTTACTTCGTCGCGGTCAACAAAAGGAAGATAGCAATATTATTACAATTGCTGATCTTGAACTTGATCTTCGTAAACGTCGCGTCACACGTGCTGGACAAAGAATTGACCTTACAGCTAAAGAGTTCGCATTGATGGAATTATTTATGCGTAGACGTGGAGAGATTCTACCTCGTGCTCTTATTGCTTCTCAAATATGGGATATGAATTTTGATAGTGATACCAATGTTGTAGAAGTCGCTATTAAACGTCTAAGAAATAAAATAGATAGTAATTTCAGTCCTAAGTTGATCCAAAACATCCGCGGAATGGGGTATGTCTTAGAGGTAGAAGATGACTCATAAACTGTTTAATGCGATCAGTTTCCGTATTGCGATCATTTTTTCATTATCTACCATTATTATCTTAATGATTATGGGGCTGGTCATTCATCAGCTTGTTATGCATCATTTTGAAACTCAGGACCGCACTCAGCTAGAAGGGAAAATTCAGCTTTTAGAAAATTTACTGGAACAGAATCCGAAAAACACCGATGAACTAAAGATATATTTAAAAGATGCTTTAGTTGGTCATCATGATCTAATTGTCCAGATTGAACGCCCAACTGGCCAAATCATTTTTAGTTCAGCCCCTGCCGTTATAAAGGCTCAAACATTAGTAAAGTCTAAACATATCCCTTGGATAGAGTGGGAAATTCAAAATAAAACATACCGTGGCTTAGTTTATAAAAAATCGTTTGATAAAAATATGAGTGTTCCAACTGCTCAAATTATTGTTGGAATCGATACCTCCGAACATCAACATTTTTTAAACGACTTTAGACGACAATTGTTATATATCGGAGTTGTGGGCACAATTTGTTTAATGTTTTTAGGTTGGTTTGCCGCATGGAGGGGCTTACGTCCAGTTCAGAAAATGGCAAAAGTTGCAGAAGGCATTTCAGCTCAGCATCTATCTGAACGATTAGCGGTCGATAATACACGCACTGAACTAAAATCATTAGCCATAGCCTTTAACGATATGTTAGATCGGCTAGAAACGGCTGTAGAAAAACTCTCAGATTTTTCATCTGATCTGGCCCATGAAATTAGAACACCTATTAATAATTTAATGACTCAAACTCAAGTATGTTTATCTCGTAGTCGGGATATTAATACTTATCAGGAAGTTCTCTTTTCTAATCTGGAAGAGTTTGAACGTTTGGCTCGAATGGTTTCAGATATGTTATTTCTTGCAAAGGCAGAGCATGGCCTACACTTACCAAACCTACAACAGGTCAGCCTAGTAAAAGAGATTTCTGCTTTATTTGACTTCTATGATGCTATCGCTGCTGAAAAGGGAATGTCCCTAGAACAAAGTGGACAAGGATACGTAAAAGGCGATCCCTCAATGTTACGTCGTGCACTGAGTAATTTACTATCAAATGCGATCAAATATGGTAAACCTGATTCAATAATTAAGATTAATTGCCGACAAAATATTGATACCACTATATTCACAATCGAAAATGAAAGCTCACCAATAACATCTGAACAGCTGAATCGATTATTTGACCGTTTTTACCGTACGGATGCATCCAGACAAAGAGTTGAGGAAGGCACAGGTTTAGGTCTAGCAATTACCAAGTCAATTCTTGATGTACATGGCGCAACGATTCAAGCAGACTATAACAACGGTCGGATAGTTTTTAAAATAACTTTTAAAAACTAATTTTTGTAAATAAAAGACAACTGACTACTCATTTCCAGTATCTAAAAAATTATGAGTAGTCAGAAAATGATCCTTTCTTAACTACGTAGCCTTAAAGCATTACCAATAACCGATGCTGAACTTAGGCTCATTGCTAAAGCTGCGATCATAGGAGAAAGTAGCCAACCAGTAAATGGATATAAAATACCCGCGGCTAAAGGGATGCCTAATGCATTATAAAGGAATGCAAACATCAGGTTTTGCTTCATATTTTTAATAGTGGCCTCTGACAGGGAGCGAGCGATCTCTATACCTCGTAAATCACCTTTGACTAAAGTGACTTGAGCACTATTCATAGCCACATCTGTTCCAGTCCCCATTGCAATACCAATATCCGCTTGAGCTAAAGCTGGGGCATCATTGATACCGTCACCTGCCATTGCAACCATTCTTCCTTCTTTTTGTAATTTATTAACCAGTTCCAGTTTATCTGCTGGTTTAACTTCTCCGTAAACTTCATCAATACCTAATTTAGCTCCAACTGATTTTGCAGTAGTTAAACCATCTCCTGTGGCCATTATAATTCTTAATCCAGAATTCTTCAGAGCATGCACAGCTTCAGGTGTACTGACTTTGATTGGATCTGAAACAGCCAATAGTCCTACGAGCGTCCCATCAACAGCCAAATGCATAACACTTGCGCCTTCTGCTCTTAATTGCTCAGCTTGAGGGATATATGTATCAACTGATATGCCGAGTTGTTCCATTAAAGCTGTATTGCCTAATGATAATTGTTGTCCATCTAACTCACCCTTAACACCAATTCCAGAACCTGACTCAAAAGATGTTGGTGTTGTTAGTACAAGATTTCTTTCACGGGCAGCCTGTACAATTGCATCCGCTAATGGATGTTCACTACCTTGATCCAAGCTGGCAGCTAATCTGAGAACTTCATTTTCTTCATATCCAGATAAAGCAATGACCTTATCAAATGAGGGGCGACCTTCTGTTAAGGTCCCTGTTTTATCAATAATTAATGTATCAATCTTACGTAAATTTTCTATTGCTGCAGCATCACGGAAGAGTACGCCATTGGATGCACCACGACCCGTTGCCACCATGATTGACATTGGTGTGGCTAATCCTAAAGCACACGGACAAGCAATAATTAAAACTGCGACAGCATTGATTAGTCCGTATACCCAACTCGGTTCTGGTCCAAATATTCCCCACCCAAAAAAGGTAAGGATAGATATACCGATCACCACCAGTACAAACCAGCCAGCTACCTGATCTGCCATTCTTTGCATAGGGGCTTTAGAACGCTGAGCTTGCGCTACCATTTGAACTATCTGTGAAAGTACTGTTGAAGAACCGACCTTTTCCGAACGTATCACTAATGAACCGTTCATATTCATTGTCGCACCGATTACTTGGTCACCTATACGTTTTGTTACTGGAACTGGCTCTCCCGTTAACATTGATTCATCAATAGAACTTGAACCTTCTGTAATTATTCCATCAACGGGGACCTTCTCACCTGGTCGTACTCTCAGTAAATCTCCAACATGTACATGGGAAAGTGGGATATCTTCCTCTGTGCCATCTTCATTAATTTTTCTTGCGGTTTTCGGTGCCAACCCAAGTAAAGATTTTATTGCTGACGAAGTTTGCGAACGTGCCTTTAACTCAAGAACTTGACCTAATAAGGTCAGTGAAATAATTGCGGCTGTTGCCTCAAAATATACAGCAACACGCCCCATAGAGATGAAAGACGCTGGGAAAACTTGTGGGGCTAGGGTTCCAACGACACTATAAATAAATGCAGCTCCAGTCCCAATTCCAATTAAAGTCCACATATTCGGACTACGATTTAAAATTGAATGCCAACATCTAACAAAAAATGGCCAACCTGCCCAAAAGACGATAGGTAAAGTAAGAACAAGTTCAATCCAGCTTTGTACCTTCATCTCAAACCAGTTCAACTGATGACCAAACATCGCCAAAAATATGATAATGAGGGTTAACGGTAAGGTGTACCAAAATCTTCTTTTGAAATCTTTAAGTTCAGGATTATCATCGGCTTCATCTAGATTGGGAAGTAATGGTTCTAGTGACATACCGCAAATCGGACAGTTACCAGGATGATTTTGTCGGATCTCCGGATGCATTGGGCAAGTATAAATTGATGAGGTATTTACACTATCTGAGTGTGTATCCATCTTATTTAGGGAGACATTTTCGGAAACAGATCTATCTTCTTTAGCAATGTAAAAAGTAGGATCATGCTTAAATTTTATCTGACATTTTTCACTACAAAAGTAAAAAGTCTTATTGCCAACTTGTTCATGAAATTTAGATTCTTCTGTTACAGCCATGCCGCAGACAGGATCCTTTAGTACGTTATTTATAGTTTTCTTTTCATGATGATGGTCCATATAGAAACCTCCTTCATATTTGATTTTAAAAAATTAATTACCTTCGTGCAGAAATACATTTCTGATTATTTGAGTATTTAATGAACATTATTCTTGATAAAGTCAGTGTAACACTTGTGAGTTTTTAATTCTAAAAATGACAAAAATGTAATTTTGGAGTCATCAAGACGTTGCTCTCTTTCTTAAATAATAAGCATACAAAGAGTGATGACCAACTCGATCAATTTAGGAATTTCACTGGGTCATTACTTAGCACGTACTAATTTTTAAAAGGTGATGAAATGAAAATTTTCCAAAATAAAGTGTCAGCTCTACGTAATGTACTAGTAGGTGCGACTATGGTTGTAGCTGCTTCAAGCGCATTTGCTCATGTCAAACTTGAAAGTGCCACTCCAGCTATTAATGCATCTGTAGCAAGTCAGCCAAAAAATATAACTTTAAATTTTGGTGAAGAAGTCATGTTAATGAATGTCAAATTACTTGATGCTCAACGTAAAGACATCCCTTTAACTTATCAGATAACTCATGATTTAAAAAAATCATTTGAAGTAGCAGTACCTAAACTTAAGAAAGGTAAATACACAGTGGTTTGGACCACAATGGGTACTGATGGCCATAACATGAATGGCGAATATAGCTTCACTATTAAATCAGCGAAATAACTATAGAGCATCAATAGTCTATATGCCAGCAGCTTGCTGGCATATTGCTATCGCAGGGAGGAAAAATATGAATCCTGAAACTTGGATATATGCAACGTGGCTGATTAAAGTCGTTTTATATTTAGGAATAGCATTTGTTGTTGGTGGTGCCTTTAGCTATTTTCTACTGGGACGTTATGTAGAAATCAGGGAAACTCTTCTAAAGTACATTACTATTGGTGCAGGATTAGGCTTTATTTCAAGCACTTTAGGCTTCTTTGTTCTTATAGGAAGTTTTGCCAATACAGGTCTTTCAGGAATGTGGGACAGTAACTACATTAATATCTTAATAAATACTCCCACTGGGCATATCCATATCATCCGCTCAGTTAGTTTTGCACTTTTATTGTTATTTATGATCGTAAAGCTTAGTAAAGGGACTATCCAAGTTTCCAAAGTAGAAGGAACAATTTTTACCATCCTACTTATCCCCATGGTTTTTAGTTTTTCACAATTAGGCCATGTCACAAACTTGCCCTTTTTCGCTCAATTCTTATTATCAATACATGTCCTTGTAATGTCCTTATGGATGGGATCACTTTTTCCTTTATGGAAAACAAGTAAAAAAATTACTGGTCTTCCATTAAAAGATCGCATGCACTTATTTGGGAGAATCGCAGCATTTGTTGTGGGAATACTACTCGCTTGTGGTGCTAGTATTGCTCTGTTACTCATTAAAGATTTCAATACTCTACTAAATACTCCTTATGGGCATGGTTTTATTATTAAGATCGCATTTGTTCTAAGCATTTTATTATTAGCTGCTTTCAACAAATGGTATTTTACCCCTCGCTTACAAGACCCGAAATTTGCCAGACAGTTGGGCTATGCCATTTTATTTGAAATGTCATTAGGCCTAATGATCCTTTTAACGACTGGATATATTACAACTGTAGTGGGAATTGATTAAATAGGTATATAGTAATTTAAAAAAGTAAAATGAAAAAAATTATCTGATTCTGCTTGATTTCATCATTGGTTCAATCCTTGATATTTTTTCTAACTCCATAAGCTTTACTATTGTAAGTAGAGTGTAGTGTAAGACTGTAGAGTCTCAGATCTTTTAAAATATAGGGGTAAAATTACTTACCCCATAATCTGCCCATGTTTTTATAAATTAATTACATGATTTTCTGTAATTCATGTATAAATAAACTTAAACAAATAATCATAACTTATACAACCATTCTTAGTGCCTGTTCCAGCCCGCGTTGTTTAAGGTTGGCTCCTACCCCAAACCATGCTGAATCTAATCGGTGATCTTTTGAGATCGCACGTCGCTCATGATCAACAAACTCGGTAATACTACAAAGCAGTCCATACGCCGTATCTTTAGCTGAAGCTAACTCGGCACCACGACCATGCCCGTTAAACATGGTCATGACCTTAGACATCGCACGTCCATTTGGCTCAGTTTTATTGTCGGTTTTGGATGAGTTGATTTGTTTAGGCGTAGCTACATTACGGTAGAACTGAATGATACTTTCATCTTGTTCAGCAATATTCAGGTTTGTATTATTGAACACTGCATCGAAGTAAGCTGCTGCTTCCTGCTGGGTGACTTTACGCTGGCTGAGCTGCTTCATTTCATACATGTGCTCGTCCCATGCATGAACCGAAATACCCAATTGCTGTTTAATCTTTTCAGCATCAAACTTGGTACTGTGTGGAACTTTCACCACACCTGCACTACTATTCTGCCCACGTAAGGCAATCGCTAAGGTGTTATTACACACCACACGTACACTTGTAAATTGCGCCGTGGTGGCTAATGTCCCATCACATGCTGTTGCCAGAAGGATATAACCATTACTCACATCCTTTCCTTTCAGTGCTGTTGATTGTCCAGTCGTAGCCAGTGCCCAGAACTTACGACCACCTTTCAATACCCCTGCTGTTTCCAGTTCAAAGCCTGATTGTTCTGTCAGGTCTTTATAGAAGTTTAATATCTCCATCGGTTGCACCTCCTGATAACGCTGACTTACCACTGATAGCGGCGCATGAGTATCTGAACGATAAAGGACTCTCTGATCTTCATACGGCATGATGATGTTTTGTCCACGTTCATTTTTTGTCATATAGCTGACATTGGATGATTCAATTCGCCAATCCATCCCTGCTTGTTGTGCCCATACTTCTAAAGGTTGATTTCTAGTGAGTTGATTGCCCAAACCATGCCAAGGGGTTTGACCTACAAAAGCCATTGTTTCAACTTGATGTGCCATGATGTTTTTCCTATTAAGTGATTTAAATAATTTGATTAAGAGTTTGGGATGAAGTTAAGAAAAGCTTGATTGCTGGATTTCAAAATGTTGCAGACACTGCTCACACTGATAATGCAAGGACACTGTATTGTCTTGATGCTGGACGTAGAGCAGAAACATGCCCCCTACAACTAAACCAACAAAGCCACCGACTAGTGGGTGAATAGGACTACGTTTTGACAATTGCATACAGGCTGCTGCCAGAGACATGGGGGAGAATGATGAAAGTTTTGCAAATACACCTTGATGGCTTTGTTCTGACTGCCGTAGTAATTTCAGATGTCTCGAATGGCAGTAAGGACATTGATGCATAGTCGTCTCCTCTCAATAAAAGGCATAAAAAAAACCACAAGCAAATGCTTGTGGTTTGATTGAGCTTTATGTCGTTTTAGATTAAGTCAAATTAACGAGTTACTTTTGGAGTCGCTAAACCTTTCTTGCTACAAGGTTGGATACTTTCAATATATTGACCATCTCCAGTGTCTTTAAAGAAACCATGTTTTGATTTGATTTCTAAACATTGCCCCTTCTTAAAAGGTTTAACTTGTGGAACGACTTTAGTTGGTATAGCGTAGCTATTTAAAATGACTTCGCCTTTAGTAGTTGGAAATACAACTGACTCTTCGCCGTAATAGACATTGGCTTTAAGTGTAATCTGCTCAGTTTTAGCAAAAGCAATAGAACTGAGTGAAAGACTTAAAATTCCACATGCGATAAGTTTGATTGGGTTCATGGTATTTTCTCTGATTAAGTAAAGTAATAATTAAACGAATGCTACAGACCAGCTTTAATTAGTGACCAAAGCATGGCTGGTATCCTTCGTGAAGGACTTGATTGCTGTTCTTATCCCAACTCACCACATACCAAGTACATTGGTAACGGTCAGAGTCCCATGCAGTACGATAGGTCATGGTATTACCTTGCTGGCTCCATCCTTCAACTCGTTTACTCACCTGATCTGGACTTGAGCGGCCCCATACATTCATGAGATGTGACGCTAACATTTGATCAATATTCGGGATGGTTGACTTTAAATCAGCTGGAGCAGATTTGATTGGCTTTAATCCATAGCGAGAAGCATTGGAACTTAAGGTTTTCCCTTCATGGTACTCACCATCAACTTCTGAACTGAGATTACCTAGACTTGTATCTTGTGCTTTTGCCTGATCAACCGCGGCTATTGCCCCCGCAACAACCTCATCTTCAGCTTGTGAATGAGCAGATTCTGATTCCGGGTTTTCCACCATACTTTCAATTCCAGTGAAACCTGATTCAACGGGTTCCGATGCTGCTTGTGTTGTGGCAGATTGATTTTGTACCTTAGATTGTTCTAAAGCGAGTTGTGCTAACTGAAGTTCAGTTTGTCGTTTTTGATGTTGATTAAATAAAATACCGCCTGCAATTAACACCGCCATCATGACTACAGTTAACAACCAATATAACGGTGGTATCTTTTTAGTTGAGTTAGTGCTGTTCTTTATCATATTCATATCATTACCTTGAAATAGAGGATATACGGCGCTTTAGGGCTGCCTTCACTGGGGTAATATGTAAGTAAAAATTCTTTATTTTCAGTTATTGTCCAAATAGCTTTTTAATAAAGCTCTTGCTTCATTCAGTTGCTGTGCCTGACTTTCAATCAACTGACGAACAGATTCAGGTAAGTTCTGGTATTTATCGGGATGGAACTCAGCCATCTTTTTTCGGTAAGCAGATTGTAAGTTCTGCTCAGTCAGTGAATTAGGCTGAATATCAAGAAGTTTGCACGCTTGAAGTTGTCCACCGTTGAAAGTAGAAGTAGTAGACTGATTCATTTCATCAGCCAGACATTGATAGATAATTTTGACCAGATCAGGAAATACGGCTTTAGAAACATTGGATACACGACATAAATGGGTCATGAAGAGATCCGCCTGATTCTGCTCAACCTGACCCAGTGCCATGGCATAAACCAGTTGTTCGATCATCTCCGTACGAAGCTTGTAAGCCAGCACATCTTTCAGTTCTGCAAAGCGATGTAATAATTCTTCATATTCAAAGTTGGGATGTTCAGTCAGTAACCTTTTAATATAGTGCTGTGATGCTTCATCATTCAGCTTTACAAAATGTTTAGATATTGCATGACTAGATTCAGGATTCCACTTACCCATATTGAATGTGATGAAATAAGCAAACAGATCAATAATTACCTTCAGTTCTGCATCAATCTGTGGTGGAGCCCGATCGGTTTCTGTTTCACCCTGACAAACTTCATTTAGAAATGAAGCCAATGTTCGTACTGTGCCCTTATCCAGTTGGGTAAAGGTCAGGGTTTCTATACGATTCAGTACGATGCCATGATTAATGACGCCAATATCTGCCTCGACATGATGAATACTTTTAAAGAGATAAACCGCTTCATCTCCAAAGCTTTCTTTATAAAAGAGTCCTGTCGCCGTCACACAAAGTCCAGCTTTAGCACTGCCAAATACCGTATCGTCAATTAGCATAAGGATTTCATCTGGATGAATTCCTTGAGGGAGATAACTCATAGCCCCTTGCAATTTTTTATAAGGAATAGCGGGTGCAAAATAAATATTGTCACTCGCTCTTAACATCAACATCCAACGGCTTTTCTGGAGTGATTCTCTCGATATGATTGTCATGGCAACTTCCCCAATTTAGCGACTAAAACAACCAACGTAGAAAATCAGCAGGCCAAACAAGTGCCCGACCCAAAGAATATGAACCAGAATAAATAGGGTACTGCCAAATCAAATACAGCCAATAACCAATCACAATGGTGAAATAAAGGCCAATCAATGGATGTTTCATTGTAAATTCCTCATTTTTTTAGGTAAGCCTATCCAACCCACTGCTCTATGGCAGCAGGTGAGATCAAAAGACAAACTAAGATTTAATGTGAATACGAGCTCTAAAGTTTATGTGCACATTGCTGACCAGACTTAAAAGACACCTCTTCGAAATCCTCTGGCATCCTGACTTGCATCATGCCAATCGCCTCCAGCTTTTCTTCACCATAATGTTCTTCCATCCTGTCGTAGAAGCAGGAACAGAAACTGCGACTTCCTCCCGTATTCCTACAGCTTTGTTTCATACCCTTTTCGAAATCAGAAGAACAACCAGTAACCAACAAAATACTGACACCTACCAAACCCATCAAAATTTTATTTTTCATCATTTTATCCAGTGACGTCGTCATGGAGCTTAGGCTTTTTTAGGCAACACGAAGCCTTGCCATGGTGTAGCTCACATGACATTTTTTTAAGTAAATTTTTAGACGAAAAGATCTAAAGCTTGAGAAACTAGAAGTTCATCAAATCCTATTAAAACTAATCAGGCGTTATAAAAAGAATATGCATAGCCAACTCCTTTATATTGGGAGTTCTGCCAAAGCATTAGAGAATTATGGTGGCAGAACGAGAAAGGGTTGACAGACCGGATTGGATTGACACCAGCACACTCGAAAGTGTCCCTCTCCCGTCCTGAACTGCACCCCATAAGTTAGACTTTTAAAACTTATGAGGTGTGCTCTATGCCAATTCCGAAGCATTCAAAAGAGTTAAAATTAAAAGTCATTCAAGCTTATTTAGAGGGAAGTAAAGGATATAAAATCCTTTCACAAGAATTTAATGTAGATCTCCAAACCATCCGCTTATGGATTGAAAACTATAAGGCACAAGGTGAAGATGGCCTGAATGTTAAAACTAAAAAAACCTACTACTCTTCCGAATTTAAAATCAAGGCTGTACAAATGCTTCTTGATAAGATACCGGTAAGAGAAGTTAGAAGACGGTTAAATCTGAGCGGGACGTCAATTTTAAGAAGGTGGCTAGCTCAGTATCATAAAGAAGGGATTGCTGGGTTTAATACCACGAGGATTTATACCAATATGCTTAAACAAGATAAAACTAAAATAACCAAGTCTGTAAAAGATGACAAAGATAAATCTCAGCAGGAGCTCATTGATGAAGTGACCGCTTTACGAGCAGAGGTTGCCTTTTTAAAAAAGCTAAAAGCCTTAAAACTGAAGCAACGTACCTAAATTCAATTTCTACTGCAGACAGTGTTCAAGTTATTTCAGAATTAAGGCAAATTTATCCATTAAAGCTCTTACTCAGTATTGCCAAGATCGCTCGTAGTACTTATTTCTATCACATGAAAGCTGTACGCTCTAAGGATAAATATACTGAGTTAAAACAGCAGATCAAGTCCATATATCACAAGCATAAGGGATGCTATGGCTATCGTAGAATTACTCTTGCTCTGAAAAGTACAGGAATAATAATCAACCATAAATGTGTATATCGTCTTATGAAAACTATGGGACTTAAATCACGTATCAGAGCACTAAAATATCGCTCATATAAAAGTGGTTGTGTCGGGATGGTGGCCGATAACATTATGCAACGGCAATTTAAAGCGAACCGTCCCAACCAGAAATGGGCAACTGATGTGACGGAATTTAATGTTAACGGTGAAAAACTTTATCTATCACCAATTATAGATTTATTTAATGGGGAAATTATTACCTTCCGGATCCAACGTAAACTCAATTATGAGTTAGTGAAAGATATGCTCATTCATGCTTTAGCTAAACTTAAGCGACATGAGAAACCAATTCTCCATTCAGATCAAGGATGGCAATATCAAATGGCTCATTATCAACAGCAATTAAAGCAACATGGTTTAATTCAAAGTATGTCTCGTAAAGGAAATTGCTTAGATAATGCTGTAATAGAAAGCTTCTTTGGAATATTAAAATCGGAGTGCTTTCATGGTGAAAAATTTCAATCAACTGATGAGTTAGAGAAAACTATACGAGAGTACATTCATTATTATAATCATGAGAGAATCAAGGTGAAGCTACAAGGTTTATCCCCTGTACAATATAGAAACCAGTTTTTAAAAACTGCTTAAC
>NZ_JFXG01000027.1:0-34463 GCF_000588015.1 Acinetobacter sp. 1294243 | reverse complement strand
GTTAAGCAGTTTTTAAAAACTGGTTTCTATATTGTACAGGGGATAAACCTTGTAGCTTCACCTTGATTCTCTCATGATTATAATAATGAATGTACTCTCGTATAGTTTTCTCTAACTCATCAGTTGATTGAAATTTTTCACCATGAAAGCACTCCGATTTTAATATTCCAAAGAAGCTTTCTATTACAGCATTATCTAAGCAATTTCCTTTACGAGACATACTTTGAATTAAACCATGTTGCTTTAATTGCTGTTGATAATGAGCCATTTGATATTGCCATCCTTGATCTGAATGGAGAATTGGTTTCTCATGTCGCTTAAGTTTAGCTAAAGCATGAATGAGCATATCTTTCACTAACTCATAATTGAGTTTACGTTGGATCCGGAAGGTAATAATTTCCCCATTAAATAAATCTATAATTGGTGATAGATAAAGTTTTTCACCGTTAACATTAAATTCCGTCACATCAGTTGCCCATTTCTGGTTGGGACGGTTCGCTTTAAATTGCCGTTGCATAATGTTATCGGCCACCATCCCGACACAACCACTTTTATATGAGCGATATTTTAGTGCTCTGATACGTGATTTAAGTCCCATAGTTTTCATAAGACGATATACACATTTATGGTTGATTATTATTCCTGTACTTTTCAGAGCAAGAGTAATTCTACGATAGCCATAGCATCCCTTATGCTTGTGATATATGGACTTGATCTGCTGTTTTAACTCAGTATATTTATCCTTAGAGCGTACAGCTTTCATGTGATAGAAATAAGTACTACGAGCGATCTTGGCAATACTGAGTAAGAGCTTTAATGGATAAATTTGCCTTAATTCTGAAATAACTTGAACACTGTCTGCAGTAGAAATTGAATTTAGGTACGTTGCTTCAGTTTTAAGGCTTTTAGCTTTTTTAAAAAGGCAACCTCTGCTCGTAAAGCGGTCACTTCATCAATGAGCTCCTGCTGAGATTTATCTTTGTCATCTTTTACAGACTTGGTTATTTTAGTTTTATCTTGTTTAAGCATATTGGTATAAATCCTCGTGGTATTAAACCCAGCAATCCCTTCTTTATGATACTGAGCTAGCCACCTTCTTAAAATTGACGTCCCGCTCAGATTTAACCGTCTTCTAACTTCTCTTACCGGTATCTTATCAAGAAGCATTTGTACAGCCTTGATTTTAAATTCGGAAGAGTAGTAGGTTTTTTTAGTTTTAACATTCAGGCCATCTTCACCTTGTGCCTTATAGTTTTCAATCCATAAGTGGATGGTTTGGAGATCTACATTAAATTCTTGTGAAAGGATTTTATATCCTTTACTTCCCTCTAAATAAGCTTGAATGACTTTTAATTTTAACTCTTTTGAATGCTTCGGAATTGGCATAGAGCACACCTCATAAGTTTTAAAAGTCTAACTTATGGGGTGCAGTTCAGAACGGGAGGGGGACACCTTCGGGTGTGCTGGCTCTATGACCAGTCCGTCAACCCTTTCTCGTTCTGCCACCATAATTTTAATGTCTGGCAGAACTCCCAATAAAAAGGAGTTGGCTTTGCACATCCATTATTTCTTGGCGGCCCTTGCCATAAGTTATTACGACACAGCTTAAACGTTTAAAGCAGTTTGATCGCCCTAAGGTTTTCAAGCTTTAAATCGTCACGACCAAAAAACTTACTCAACAATAAAACTTGAGATGTGCCAAGCACAGTCTTTATAGGCTTTGCTGTGCCTTTTTTTCTCCCAGAAAGGGTACAGGTTTTTTATCTCATTTATATACAACAAGAATTTTTATAACGGTAAAACTATGCCAAAGTTAGTGCTTTCTTCCCGTGCCATACAAGTCATCAACAAGTCGATTGATTTATTTCACCACCGTGGCTTTCATACCGTTGGGGTAGATAGAATCATCAAAGAGTGTGAAATTACCAAAGCAACTTTTTATAACTTCTTTCATTCTAAAGAGCGGTTTATTGAAATCTGTTTAATCGTACAAAAAGAACGTTTAAAAGAAAAAGTGGTCTCAATTGTTGGGTACAACCAGAACACAAGCGTGAAGGAAAAACTTAAGAAACTTTATTACTTACATACCGATGTAGAGGGGATGTATTACCTATTATTTAAAGCAATTTTTGAAACGAAACTGACCTATTCAAAAGCCTATATCACAGCAGTGAGATATCGCACATGGCTACTTAATGAAATTTATAGCCAGCTTATAAAACAAAAAAACGATGTTACCTTTCAGGATGCCAAGCTATTTTTATATATGATTGAGGGTGCAATTATTCAGCTTATAAGCTCGGATGTGGCAATCGAGCGGGAAAGAGTGCTTGAGTGTTTTTTGTTGGGGTTTGGGTAAAGGAGTACGGACTCTAAGTTTGTTGATCAAAGTTAGATGAAGATATATCAATCGTGAAGCAAATTTAAATATACAAAGATTTGCTTATTAAACTAAGTCTGAACGAGGCTGCTGTTCTAATAACTGAGATATATTATTTTCAAGCCAATCCGTTAAATCAAAAAGTCTATCGGAAGCTTCTCGGCCAAAGTCTGTTAATTGATAATCTACTCGAGGGGGCACTTCGGCATAGTCCTGACGAAAGATAAAGCCATCTTGCTCAAGTAACTTTAAGGTTTGTGCCAGCATTTTTTCACTAATCCCATCAATTAATTTTTTTAATTCATTAAAGCGCAAACGCTGATCACGTAATGCAACTAAAATTAAAACGCTCCAACGGCTTGTTAGTGTTAACAAAATTTTTCTAGATGGACAGTTTGCTGCAAAAACTAGACCTTTCATTGCTCATTACCTGCATTACAAAAGTTTACATTTAATGCTGAACTTACTTTTAGGTAAGTACTTACTTTTAGTAAGTGAAGATACTACGATGATTGAAATATTTCAATTACATCAGATGGAGATCACCATGCGTATTGCAGTTACTGGTGCAACAGGTCAACTTGGTCAATTCGTTATTTCTCAATTACTTGAACGGACCGAAGCAAAAAATATTGTGGCATTAGTCCGTAATCCAGAAAAAGCTTTAGATTTAAGTTCAAAAGGGATAGAAGCTCGTCCTTTTGATTATGTTAATGATGTAGAAAAACTTTCAGAGCAATTGCAAGGTATTGATAAGCTTTTATTAATTTCATCAAATGAAATTGGTCAACGCACAGTACAACACCAAAATATTATTAATGCAGCAAAACTCGCGCATGTAAAATTTATTGCTTACACAAGTTTATTAAAAGCAGATGTAACACCGCTTTTACTTGCACAAGAACATGTTGAAACTGAACAATATTTAAAAGCATCGAATATTCCCTACACGTTATTACGCAATAACTGGTACAACGAAAATTATGCAATGGGCCTTAAACAAGCAGTTGAGCATGGCAAAATTTTTGGGGCAACTCATCACGGTAAAATTTCTTCTGCTTCACGTCTAGATTATGCAACTGCGGCCGCTGTGGTATTAACGCAAGATGGGCATGAAAATAAGATTTATGAGCTGGCAGGTGATACAAGTTACACCCTTGATGATGTGGCAAAATGGACAAGTGAAATCACTCAAAAAGATGTAACTTATCAAGATTTACCCGAAGAAGAACATAAAGCATTCTTAGTGCAGGTTGGTGTACCAGAAGGGTTTGCTCATATATTGGCAGATTCGGATGAAGGCGTGTCTAAAGACGGTTTATATAGTGATAGCAAAGATCTGCATCAGCTCATTGGCCGCGCAACGACAAGTATGCAAGAAACTGTGAAAGAGTTTTTAAAATAAGCTGTTTTTCTATTGCTTAGACTGACACGAAATTTTAACTTGATATTTAACAAAGGTAATTTTAGAATCCGCCCAACTAATTTTTAGGAGCTTCAATGTGAGTACTTGCTCGAGTGACAGTAGTCGATCGGTAATAGTCTAAGTATCCACTGAAGTCCTGACAGACCTCTTTTTGTGGATGCAAGAAGAGGTTTTTTTATTTCCATCTTTTCATTTCTATTATGAACCCATGATTTATTCATGACGGGTTTCAGTACTTGCATGTGCTCCATGACTTATGGGAGTGATGCCAATGTTATTTACTTTAAAGAAACGCTCACTTATTTCTGGTTTCTGTTTATTCGCATTGTCTAGCGCGAGCCATAGTGGACGACCTATGGTTGTTGACGATGCTGCTCTTGTTTCTCCAAAAACTTGTCAGCTAGAAACATGGGCACAGCATAACTCTGACAGCAAAGAATATTGGGCAACACCAGCCTGTAATTTTGGTGGTAATTTTGAATTTGCTGTAGGGATGGGGAGAGTAAATGATGATACTGAGCATGTCAGTTATGCAACTCTACAAGGCAAGACCTTATTTAAACCTTTAGAAACGAATGATTGGGGAATCGGTTTTTCATTTGGTACTCAAATCAATACTAAGGATTCTACAAAGAAAGATTGGACGGTTAATGTTCCTTTAAGTCTTTCTACTTTGGATGATAAGTTTTTAATCCATGCCAACCTTGGTTGGTTACGTGAAAATATCTCGCATAAAAGCCAAACCACGTGGGGCATTGGAACCGAAACACAACTTACCCATCCATTAACATTCACTGCCGAAGTATATGGCAATGATCGAAATGATGCTTTTTACCAAACAGGTTTTCGGTACATGGTCTATAAAGAATTGGTTCAATTAAACGCAAGTTATGGCAACCAAATTTCTCATCACGATAATGCTTTTTTCTCTGTCGGGTTTGTATTTTTAACAAAACCGTTTTTACCTTAATAACTTAGAAATATCTCAAAGTTCCCTTCAGAAAGTGCTCTTTTAAACATAAAAGAGCACAGTAAAAATAAGTATATATTTCATATAAGGAAACTTTCTCTCTCTTCTTTTGATTTCATCTAAAACATAGAGTAAAGTTCGTTCACAAGATATTAAATAAAATGAATGGCTTGTTATGAATATTATAAAAGGTACTAATTTTTGGAGATTACTTTCTATTATATTAGGTTTTATTATTTTTCTAGGATTGTATTATTTTTTTATTGTATATCCTAAGGATACAGAGCAAGCTAGAATAAGATTTTCAGAAGAAGTCATGGCTTCTTTTTTTTGGATGGACTTATCTGATGAAGTGGAAATAAACAGTATTATTTTAAAAGAAGGGCTAGAGTTAAACCAAATTAATGATGAAATATATATTAACGATTTGAATGGTTTAAGCTCATTTTATGTTTGGAATGGTGAACATAAAGAAATGAAAGATGTCTTAAATAAATATTCTGAGTATTCATATTTTGGTAATAAGGGCATTCGAGGATTATGCTTAAAGCTTATGTTTGTACAACAATATAATCAAAAAATTCAGCAGAAAAATTATTCTTCACCAAGGCTATTGGCATTAAAAAAAATTAATAAACGTAATCTGGAAACTATCTCTCCATGGTTAAATGATATGAAGGCTTTTGATGAGTTTTATAAAGCTAAGCACATGATTCCAAATTGTAAAATATAGATATGTCTTCTAAAAATTTTCTTTCTACGATTGCACGGAAAAGTAAAGAGAACAAAGGAACTATAGCTATATGTTCTATTCTTTTTATTATTCCTTTATTTGTATTTCCTACTTATCCTAAAAATGAATGGCAGTACGAGCTATATCAATACATCACACAAACTATGCATGTGACTGTTGGTACGAAAGGCCCATTACCGTTTTTTACGATTCTTTATAGCATTTACATAACTATAGTCATGTTCTTTGTTGGTTGTGTTATCTGCTATTTTTTTATTAAAGAACAGGGGATTAATAAAGCTTATCAAGAAGAAATTTATAAATTCTTTTTCAAAGCTGAATTTGAATCTTCAAAAAAATACCCTTGGCTAGAAAAGCCTCTAATTAAAAAGACTTTAGTCTCAAGTACATTTGCTGGGTGTTTTGTCATGGGAATTTTTCACTTTATTGAGGATGATATTACTCAGCAAAGGCCTAGACGTAGAGGTGGACTCATATCATTCTGTTATAACTATAGAGTCGGGGTTATGTTTTGGGAAATTATAAGTACTGCCTTTAGCATTTTTCCTATTTTTTATTTTGGTCTTTTATTCTTATACATCATTAATTATTTTTTTCGCGGGTTAGGTACAGGTAAGGTGGCTATTCCTTTAGAGGTATCAAGCAAAAAACGAAAGAGAACTAGGAAGGTCTGATATTTTTCTTTTGAATTGATAAAACACATTTCACTTAACCTATCAAAAAATGTGACAGAATCTAACTTTTTATAACCTATAAACGCGACTATCCTAATTGGGCTTGAACACAATCTTTTGAAGTGTTCCTTTTTAGTTTAGTTAGATTTTTTAGGTATTTAAAAAATGAATAAAATGCACGTAACTTTAGCGGTGATTATTGGCTTAATTATTGGTGGTGTAATCGGTGCTCTAGGTTACTCTAAAACTGCTGCGCGTTATGACGCGATGACCACAGCCTGTGTCATGGTAAATCAAGCAGTTGAACATGGCATCTTACAACCAGAACAAGTCAAAGAGCTTGGAGAGTTAACTGGCCAAACCCTTAAAAAAGATTACGAGTCAGTTGCCTCTAAATTTAAATTCTCTGAAAAGCAATTAGGTAATGCATCTGAAGGTTCTAATTGTAGTCAATTTATTGTTGGGGTAAATGCCGCACAATAACCATTAAGAAGCCCACAGTGAGTGGGCTTTTTTTATAATGTTTAATTAGGGCAGCTACAATATTAACTGAACATATCATTTATGGACTGCTATAATAATAACCAATTCAAAACCTGAAATATAAGCTTGCCTAAAGGCAGGCTTTTTGTAGTCTAAACAAGTCTGCTAGGAAATATGAAACGCTATTTAAAACAAACTGAATCGACTACGGCTAATTGGACAACAGAGCAAGACTGTTTCTTGATAGAAAATAATTCTCTCTCAATTTACGAGCTCATCGAGCATTTACCTTTTTCTGAAGAAGAAATACGAGTACGTCGAGCTGTTTTAGGGCTGGTAAAACGAGATAAGCAAATGAAAACATATTAATTTTACCAAATGGTAAATTTAATATGAAAGTAAATATTTCTGACGATCTCTATTCAACCATGCTTTTTTGCGGATGAGTTATCAAAACCTTAATTTTTTTTAGAGTTTTTATGGTGCAATTTACATAAAGCACTAACTACTTACAAACCACTCTAATAAGGCTACCTTTAATTACACTACTTTAAGCATAATCAAAGACAGAAAACATTCATAGATCAGAACTTTATAACAATAGTACGGAGAGAGGTTAATGCCAAAGTATCTAGCTGTAGCCGAAAAGGTTTATAAAAATATAAAAAAAGATAGCTTATTCACTGATGACATTACTCAGAACCTTAACTGTTTAATTAGTCAGATTCGAAAAGCCATCAAAGGAACTGAGTTTAAGCTCAAGTTCAACTATATCGACTTTGAAGAAAACTTAACGAAACCGTTAAGTGAATGCAAAGTTCAAATTGATCTGAGTGTTATGCCGAAGTTCGCAAATGAAGGTGAATATCTTCTCTGGTTAGCTGGTTTTATCGAGCGAATCACAGAAGGTGGAAAACCGAAACTACCGCCAATTTCGCACTTTTTACCCCCAGGTTTTAAGATGTCGAAAGAGGCATTTCCTATGACTGTCACTCCTCCAAAAGAAGAGCATGCAGACATGATTATTAATTATTTTAAATCTGAGGATTTTATTAAAACCAATAAAACTCCTTCATAAAAGAATATAGAAGTAAACGTCCACCTTACTTCTATATACCTGCTGGTTTTAACTCAGCGACCGCCTTCTGGGGCGGTTTTTTTTATCTAAAAATAAATGAAGACTGAGTTATTTTGATAACCAAAGTTTAATATTCGGAAAATCTTAAATGTATGCAAATGTGAAAATATAAAATGTTTTTTATAAATATCAAAATCTTAAATTAATCTTTTGGTAAATGAAAATATACGTTTTTCACATAACCCACGTGCCAAGTAACGCAATTAAACATTTAGCTGTTCATAATTTTAAAAAAAAGAGAGTATGAATGAGATGAATGAAAACGCAGAGCTTATAAAATATATAGACGTTGCTGAAAACGTCTATGAACGGGTCTATGAGAACAATCAAATTTCAAATGATTTAATCGTTAACCTCAACCGAATTATGGCTGAAATAAAAAAACAGGCCGCAGAAAAAAATCTGAGATTAAAATATAACTCGATCGACTTTGAATATTGCTTAAGTTTGCCTATAGCAGATCGGGATATAAAAATTGACCTAAGTTTGATTCCTCACTTTGAACATCGTGATGAATGCATTTTATGGCTAACCAACTTTATTGGAAAAATTAGTGTGCCTAAAAAGATGACGAGACAAAAGCTAAGTTTTCATTAAAGTTTTTAGATTTAAAGCGATATAAGTCATTACTAAAAAACTAACCGCACCTGTGCTTAAATAGTTATGCTTTATTCCAGATCGATATTTTATAATTAGAAAATGACAGAGCGCTTTAAAATGAAAACGTTTGTATTAACCTTTGCTGTTTT
Organism: Acinetobacter sp. 1294243; assembly: GCF_000588015.1. Classification (NCBI taxonomy): domain Bacteria; kingdom Pseudomonadati; phylum Pseudomonadota; class Gammaproteobacteria; order Moraxellales; family Moraxellaceae; genus Acinetobacter; species Acinetobacter sp. 1294243. The sequence continues at coordinate 25,889 of NZ_JFXG01000027.1, read as the reverse complement.
AGCTTCGTTATCTACCTATGGACTAGCCAACGACTCTACGGGTTACGTGGGTACGGGTGGGATTCAATATCTCAAAAACTCACAGATTGCTATGCAAAGCGAAGATCTATTCATCAGTAAAAAACTGATTAAGGTCGACTATCTTTATAAAAACTTAAGCAATAAAGACGTAACGGAAACCATCTTATTCCCGTTACCACGCATTGATAATTTTTTTGAGTCTGATTTTGCTCACACCGAACAGCTTTTAAAAAGTTTTAAAATTGTGGTGGATGGTAAAAATATAAAACCTGATATGCATGTTAGAACCTTTATTCAAAAAGATGAAAAATCGCCACTGATTGATGCAACGGATGAGTTTAAGCAATGCGGTTTTAGTGAACAAGAGATGCTAAACCCATGGACTCGCACTAACTATGATTATGAATATTATGTAGACAAGCTAAAACAATGTAATAAGCCGCAAATACAGAAAATTTTAGCCAAATTTAAAAAAGATGATGTTATTCCGTGGTCATCTCAAGTGGTTTATAGTTGGAAGCAGACTTTCAAAGCCAATAGTTTGACTAAAATTCACCATGAATATAAACCTTTGGTCGGTGGCTCTGTAGCTCTCTATCCAGATGAATATAACCAGCAATTTTGTATGGATAAACAATTTAAGCAGGGCTTAAAAAAAGCCAGTGCAGAAAATTCGCCGTTTAGTGCTTTGGGCTATATTTTAACGACGGGTGCAAATTGGGCAAAACCAATTGAAAACTTTAAGCTCACCATTGAGCGTGATAAGGATGAACTGGTTTCATTTTGTTGGGATGGGCCAGTTAAAAAAATTAGTCCAACTCAATTTCAAATGACCATGACTAAGTTTGTACCTAAAAAAGACCTAGATATTATTTTTGTGAGAGTTAGATAACTTCAAACAAGCTTCTGGTTTGACCAAATTGCCTCAATATTGATTGTGTGTCATGAGCGTAACATGGCACACAATAAGAAAAAGATGCTCTATGTTGCTGTCAGTAGGATTTTTAGCGTAATGATTAATTAGAGCAGTTTCTTTTTAATCCAATAATCTAAACTGAAGTAACGGCCGCCTCCAAGAACAAGCAGTGCGAGTAGCATGACTAAATACGTAACGGCAAACTCAATTCCATTATTTAAAATTACAAACGAACCGCTAGACGTGAGCCAGTCATAATTGCCGTAGGTTTGTAATATTTCACGAGCTTTCTCTAACTTTTCAGCCGAGGCCAAGACCTGCATGTTTGCAAAGGGTGCATTTGGATCAGCAATCGCTTGCCATCCATTCGGTAGATGGACCGTAAATATAGCAACTAACATCGTAATAATGAGGGGAATACTAATTAAACGCTTAGCAAACCAAATGTTAATAATATTGCACCTGCTAATTCAGTCGTTGTTGCAAGCAGGGCCATTACATACGGAAAGGGAAGTCCTAAACCTCCATCTGAGTTGCCAAACCATTCTACAATATCATTGAAGTGCATTAATTTATTTGTGCCGGCCATCCAAAATATGGGAACTAAATATAATCGAAGAGCCAGAGCTGCGATGCCGTCCGCATGTTGTAGAGTTTTACCCAGTTTTTGATAATATTGAGATAAGCCATAAATAAAATTCTTCATGATAATTTCACATCCGGTGCGATTGAATATTAATTAGTCGGATAAAGACTGTATTTCTTACATAAAAAATTTTTTTATTTACGGTGTAATAAAAAAGGATTTGGTCCGTCTAACTATACGTACAAATGTACAAACCGAGAATTTATCTTTAAAGGAATACTAAAATGAACAAACTCAACTCAATGACTTCAGTGGCGGCATTATTAGCACTTTCAGTTGCTGGTGCTACACAAGTGGCGGTAGCAGCAACCCATACAACAACCGAAGCACATGCAACCAAAGCAGCAGATGGAAAATGCGGTGAAGCAAAATGCGGTGCTAACAAAATGAAAAACCACGAAAAGTCTGCCGAAGCAAAATGTGGTGCGGATAAAAAAGCAGCTGACGGAAAATGCGGTGCAACTAAAAAAGCAGCGGATGGCAAGTGCGGTGCAGATAAAAAAGTTGCTGATGGTAAGTGTGGTGCCAAGTAAACAATTTAATCATGGATGATGTCGGCCTTTTAGTAAGTGTCGGCATCATTTCCAAAAGGAGAAATCACCATGATGGAGTTGAATGGTGTAGGGCTGGGTTTAAGGCGTGATTTTATAGATTCGTTTTTAGATGCAAAAACATGTCCAGATTTTATCGAAGTTGCTCCTGAAAACTGGCTAGGTTTTGGTGGACGACACGCGAAATTACTCGCACAGTGTGTTGAAAAAGCTCCATTAATTTGTCACGGCTTGTCATTGTCTATTGGCGGGCCTCATCCACTCAATCTTGAATTTATCGAAAAAATAAAAAGCTTTTTAGAACAATATGATGTCTCGATTTATTCTGAACATTTAAGTTATACAAATGATGGGGGCTATCTATATGATTTGTTGCCAATCCCCATGACTGAAGCGGCTGTTCAATATGTCGCTGAACGTATTTTACGTGTTCAAGATATTTTAGGAAGACGATTAGTCATAGAGAATGTTTCTACTTATTTAATGCCCAATGCTGAAATGAGTGAAGCGGAGTTTATCCGTGAGGTTCTGCAATATGCAGACTGTGATTTGCTTCTGGATGTAAATAATGTCTATGTCAACAGCATTAATCATGGCAGTGATGCATTTGGGTTTATTCGGGACATGCCAAAAGAGAGAATCCGTTATTTACATATTGCTGGACATGAACAAGTTCAAAAAAATTTATTAATTGATACGCATGGCGCAGAAGTTTGTGATCGTGTATGGGAACTATTGAGATATACCTATCAAGTGTGTGGTGTGAAAGCAACTTTACTTGAGCGCGACTTTAATATTCCATCATGGCAAGAATTAGAAAGGGAGCTAGCCAAAATCAAAATAATTCAACAACAGGAGAGTGGCTATGAAGGAAAATCAAATATCCTTCCAAACCATGCAACAGTTTTGTGACTGGATTAGAGATCCTAATTTGGAATTACCTCAAGCTCTTCCTGCCGAACGAATGCATATTTATCGAGACTTACTTTTTAATAATGTCTGTTCATTTATTGATTTAGTTTATCCCGTGGCTCGCGCGATGTTGCCAGAGTTAAAGTGGCAAGAATTACTCTCGGAGTTTTTTCAAAAAGCTCAGTGTCGCTCGCCTTTGTATAATGATATTTCTCTGGAATTTAGAGAATATTTGACAGATCAGCAGCACCCGATATTGCAAGAATATCCTTGGTTGGCTGAGTTGTTACAGTTTGAATGGCTTGAGTTGTATTTAGATACTGTTGAAATTGAAGATGTCGTTTTGCATGAAAATTACGCTTGGCAATTAAGCACCCAAGTATGGGTATTGGTTTATCAATATCCCGTTTATACGTGGACAACTTTAATGATTCCAGAACAGGTCGAGCCTATGCCTGGAGCAATTATGGTCTGGCGAGATGAACAAGACAAAGTATGTATTGAACAGCTTTCGCCTTTGTTTGCTATGGTGATTGAACAGTTGACTCAAAATGTAAAGTTAACTGACCAAGATATTCATACACTCATTCAATCTGTACTCACCGATTTGTCTGAACATGATATTTATCTGCAAATTCAAGAACTAAAAGCAATGTTAACTCGAATGCGATTGATTCAAGTTCCGCATGATTTTAAAGAGGTATAAGGATGACTTCAGCCGTGGCATCAGATCATGAAGAAATAGAAGATCAGTTGCATAATCCAGCCTTTTTACAAGACTTAAGACAGCAAATGATAAAGTTTGCTTTTTTACAGTTGTCTTCGCTTCCTCAAGCTGAAGATGTGGTGCAAGAAGCATTAACGAGTGCTTTTCAACATTTAGATTCATTTAAAGGGCGGGCTGCGTTCAAAACATGGGTATTTGCCATTTTAAAAAATAAAATTATTGATGTGATTCGGCAAAAATCGCGTTTGGTCGCAATGACAGAATTATTTAAAGATGAGGAAAGTGAACTGAGTATTGATGCACTGTTTGATGCTTCTGGACATTGGCACAAATATGAGGCGCCTCAAGCATGGCAAAGCCCTGAAGAAATGATGGAGCAGGCAGATTTCTGGATAATTTTTGAAGCTTGTTTAAATCATTTACCTGCCAAATATGCTCAAGTTTTTATGATGAGAGAGGTGATAGAGCTGAGTTCTAATGAGATTTGTAGCAAGTTGGAATTGTCTATCTCAAACTTTAATGTGTTGATGTATCGGAGTCGTACCAGACTACGTGAATGTTTAGAAAATAAATGGTTATTGAAGGAGGATTGTTCATGCTGACATGTCGACAAGCCACTCAACTGTTGTCTGAAAAGCAAGATAGACCGTTGTTATTACGTGAGCAAAGTGGTTTACAACTGCATTTATTGGCGTGCCGCTCATGCCGCCGTTATTCAAAACAGATCAAAACAATTAGTCAGCTTTCTAAAGCATTTAAAAATTTAGATGGCTAATTTTATTTAAAAATTTATTTATTGCTAGCCTAATCACGCTAACAACTCCCATACTATAAAAGTAAAGGAGTTTTTTAAGACAGGATGACACGTGAATTTAAAGAATCTTGAAGCATTTTATTGGGTTGTGACTTTAAAGAGCTTCAATAAGGCCGCGACTAAATTACAAACCACCCAGCCTGCGGTCTCTCAAAAAATCACATCTCTTGAAAATGAATTAGGCTTTAAAGTTTTAGATCGAAACTATCGGCAGCTTAAACCAACACACAAAGGCTTAACTTTATTTAAGTACGCCGAAAAATTTATGCGCCTAGAGACCGATCTGGTGGCTGAACTGACTGAAAATCAGCACCTGACTGGCACCATTCGTTTGGGTGTTTCCGAAACTATTGTCTATACGTGGTTAGTTGAATATATCGAAAAGGTTCAACAAGAGTTCCCAAAAATTTCAGTAGAGATAGTGGTAGACCTTACGCCTAACTTACAAGAAGGCGTTCGGACAGGCGACTTAGACATGGCTTTTTTACTTGGGCCAACTTTAGCTTTTGAGTGTATTGAACAAGCCTTGTGTGACTTCGAACTAAGTTTCTTGGCTTCACCTTCATTTAAAGGTGGTGTTGCTCAAATGTCTTTTAAAACTTTAATGTCGCATACCATTTTAACTTATCCAAAAATTACCTATCCCTATAAAGAATTGAAAGCACGAATGAAAGAGCAAGGGATTGATGAACCACTTTCAATTACTAGTTATTCATTGGCAACTCTGTTGCGTTTAGCCGAGCAGGGTTTGGGTATTGCTGTGGTGCCGACCTTAAAGGCGTTAAAAGAAATTACTGATGGGCAACTAGAAATATTAAATACGCCTATTCAATTAAAAACGTTCCATTTCACCTCGATCTACATTCAAGGAAACGATGTGGCCTTAAAAGAGAAATTAACCGAAGTTGCAGTTAAGGTCTCTGAATGTGCTATGAAAAGGCTCAATGAGCAAATTAAAAAATAAGCTGTTTTTGAGTGTCTTTTATCCCATTTTTTATTATTTAAAAAAAGCTGTTTTGTATGTAAAACCATAAAAGCAGCTTATTAACTTCAATAAGTAAAGCTTATCTTGATTTTTTAATAAATACTAAACTATTTAAAATCAAATATTTGAATATTTAATTTTATGTAAAAAGTCTTATTGTCCGTAGGGATTAGCTATGTTTTTATTTTAGACACAAGATTTGATCACCGATTGTGTTAATTGGGGAACAGGGAATCTTTGTCATTTTAAAGGATTAAAGAATATCGTTTGGGACGAAAAAATGGTGTTCTTGGTTCAACTTGAAAATAGCGTTGTTAAGCTCAAATGGATGAGGAACGCATTAATATGTCTTTACTGAAATCTTCTTTTTTATCAGATCGCCAATGGGCCATTGTGGCCTCGATCTTTATGATGGCGACCTCTGCAATGGGGCCCGGATTTTTAACCCAAACTGCTGTATTTACAGTCAAGTTAGGCGCGGCATTTGGCTTTGCCATTTTAGTTTCCATTCTGATTGATTATGTGGTTCAACAAAATATTTGGCGAGTGGTGACACTTACTCAAATGCGTGCATCAGACATTGCCAATAAAGCATTGCCGGGTAGTGGTTATTTACTGGCGTTTCTGGTGATTTTAGGCGGGTTTTTCTTTAGTGTCGGTAACATTGCCGGTGCAGCTTTAGGTTTAAATGCGCTTTTTGGCCTCGACACAAAGTGGGGAGGTATTTTAAGTGGTGCTTTAGCCATTTTGATTTTTGCCTCTAGAAAAGCAACGCTTGTCATGGATAAAAGCATGATCGTGTTGGGATTGCTTAAAATCCTCCTGATTATTATCGTTGCTGTCATTGTGATGCCTCCAGTTGGGCAAGCTGTACATCAAACCTTTGCTCCAGATCAGATCGACTTTGCCATTATTACCACCATTGTTGGCGGTACGGTTGGTGGCTATATCTGCTACGCAGGTGCACATCGTTTACTCGATAAAGGCGCTGTTGGCCCTGAAAATATTGATGAAGTTGCTAAAGCTGCGACCAAGGGCATTGTTGTGGTCGGCATCATGCGCTATGTGTTGTTCTTGGCTTTTTTAGGTGTGGTGGTGAGCGGTGCAACGATTGATTTAGCCAGCCATGACGCCAATCCGGCAGCTCAAGCATTCCAATATGCAGCGGGTACATTTGGTTTTAAATTATTCGGCTTAATTTTCTGGGCAGCGGGTATTAGTAGCACCATTGGCGCAGCATATACTTCGGTGTCATTCTTTACTGCGTTTAAAAAGAACTTAACACCAAAACAAACCAACTATACGACCATTACCTTTATCGCATTGGCTTTATTGCTCTATGTGCTATTGGGTGCAACTCCGGCAGGCCTACTCATTTTCGTAGGTGGTTTTAACGGATTGGTGTTGCCAATTGGCCTTACAATTTTTGTGTATGTTGCCGCGTGCCGTAAAGATTTGATGGGTAATTATAACTATCCAAAATGGTTGCTTATTTTGGGTGGGTTAACATGTCTGTTAACGTGGTGGATGGGCTACATGTCGTTTACGACTGTGTTTAACTATTTGACCAAGCTTTAAACCAGACTGCGTGAAGTAATAAAGGAATAATGCCATGTTTGTAGATTTAAATAGTGATTTGGGTGAAAGCTTTGGCTCATGGAAAATGGGTAATGATGACCAGATTTTACCTGTCGTGACCAGTGCCAATATTGCGTGTGGCTTTCATGCTGGTGACCCACTCGGCATTTTAAAAACGGTTCGTAAAGCCGTTGAGCTTGATGTGACCATTGGCGCTCACGTGTCTTATCCAGACCTTGTAGGCTTTGGCCGCCGTAATATGGATTTGTCACGTGACGAACTGATTGCCGATGTGCTTTACCAAATTTCTGCACTCGATGGTTTGGCTAAAGTAGCAGGCTCAAAAGTGCAATACGTTAAACCACATGGCGCGCTCTATAACACCATTGCCCATGACCAAGCTCAAGCAGCAGCTGTGATTGATGCAATTAAAATGTATAACCCTGAACTGGTTTTAGTGGCTTTGGCTGGGTCGAACTTAGTGGAACAGGCACGAGCTGCGGGTTTAAAAGTTGTGTCTGAAGCTTTTGCAGACCGTGCTTATAACAGCGATGGCTCACTGGTATCTCGTCGTCTAGAAGGTGCGGTTTTACACGACTCGGCATTTGTTGCGAGCCGTGTGGTGTCTATGCTTAAAAATGGTGGAGTTGAGTCAATTGACGGCGTATTTACCCCAATTCAGGCCGACACCATTTGCTTACATGGTGATACCGACGGTGCGCTAGAGATGTCGGCAGCCATTAAAGCCGAGCTTGTAAAAAATAATATTGAAATCCGCCCATTTGTAAACAAAGCATAAGGATGAGCACCATGTATAAGGATATTAAAGTCGACCCAGCTCAGCTTGAAGCCGCATTAGATGCGCGTTTAAAAATCCGTGCTGGTTTTGATAAACCGACAGCAGGCATGGCTGCGGGCATGACGCAGGTCAACATGATTTCGGTGCCAAAAGAGTGGGCATATGACTTTTTACTCTATGCACACCGTAATCCGCAAAGCTGCCCAGTGCTTGATGTGCTCGAAGAAGGCATCTATGCAACTAAGCTTGCAGCAAACTCAGACATCCGCACTGACTTCCCACGTTATCGCATTTGGAAAGATGGCCAAATGGTCGATGAAGTGACCGATGCAAGAGAGATTTATAACGCTCATCCTGATTTGGTGACATTCTTAATTGGTTGCAGTTTTTCGTTTGAAACAGCTTTGCAAGAAGCGGGCATTGAAGTTCGCCATATTCATGACGACACCAATGTACCGATGTATCTAAGCAATATAAAGTGTGAACCAGCAGGCCGTATTTCAGGAAATATGGTGGTTTCCATGCGACCAATTCCATCGCATCAAATTAGTGAAGCGGTAAAAATTACAGCACGTATGCCGAGTGTACATGGCGCGCCTGTACATATTGGTCACCCTGAAAGCTTAGGCATTAAGGATGTAAATAAGCCAGACTTTGGCGATGCTTCTCGTATTGAAGCGGGTGAAATTCCAGTGTTTTGGGCGTGTGGAGTAACGCCGCAAGCGGCGGTCGTGAACTCGAAAATTCCTTTTGCGATTAGTCATGCGCCGGGTTACATGTTTATTACCGACATTCCTGACCGTGCTTGGATTGGCTAATTGGACTAAAGAAGAATTAAAAGGATAAACAAATGCGTTTTTTATCGGTAAACGCCGATTGTTTTCTGATTGAGCTTGCGAGCTTAGAGGAAACTTTGGCGTTGTACAATAAATTGCAAAATACGCAATTGAATGGAATTAAAGACTTAGTCCCCGCTGCAAAAACAATTTTGATTTTCTTTAATGAGATCGAAACCAACTTTAAAACGCTGGTTGCTTTAATTCAGAGTCTCAAAATTGATTCTGGATTTGAGCGTAGCGGCCAAGAAGTGATTGTGCCGATTCGTTACGATGGTGAAGACCTTGCTCAGGTTGCCGAGCTACAAGGGCTGACTGTTGCAGATGTGATTAGAAAACATCACCAAAGCGTGTGGAATGTGGCTTTTATTGGTTTTGCACCGGGCTTTGCGTATATGAGCAGTCCCGATCGGCCTTTTACCGATATTCCACGCTTAACGGTTCCTCGTAAAAAAATACCGTCAGGCTCTTTGGGTTTGGCTGGAAAGTACTCTGGTATTTATCCAAAAGACAGTCCGGGTGGTTGGCAGCTGATTGGTACAACATCAGAAAAAATGTGGGATTTAGAGCGTAAAAACCCTGCGTTACTGTTACCGGGTATGACCGTATATTTTGAAGATGTGACGCATAATCCAACTACTGTGACTGTACCACAGCAAATTACACCTAAGGTTGAGCCGAAACAATCGGTGCCACTGTTTAAGATTACTGCACCAAGTTTACAGATGCTCATTCAAGATGAAGGGCGCCTAAACAAGACCAATATTGGGGTTGGCGTGGCGGGGGCAATGGATTTATCTGCCATGCACAGTGCTAACCGTATTGTCGGTAACCCAACCGACACACCCGTCATTGAAGTTTTAAATGGTGGCTTAAAAGCAAAGATGCAACATGCAGGGATTATTGGGGTTGCAGGAGCAATCTCAAACATTCGTGTGAAATTTGCCGATGGTCAAACCGTAGACTTTGCAAGCTATCAACCGATTGATTTGGATGAAGGCGATGAATTTCAAATTCAACCACCAACAGCAGGCTTAAGAAACTATCTGGCCGTTCGTGGTGGTATAGACGTTGAACCAGTGCTCAATAGTGCTTCGTTTGACAGCTTGGCAGTGTTAGGTCCAGAGCCTTTAAAACTTGGAGATACCATTTATCAAGGGCAAGTAAAGGCAACCAATATTAGCGTAAATGAAGTTGGTAAAACCGATTTGCCACAAGCTGGCGAAGTCGTTGAGCTAGATATTGTGATGGGCCCACGTACCGATTGGTTCGAACAAGACAGTATTGAACTGCTATGTCAGCAAGAATGGCTCGTGACCAATGAAAGCAACCGAGTCGGGCTAAGACTTTCAGGGGCACAGCCTTTAACTCGCAAAATTACCCATGAACTGGAAAGTGAAGGTACATGTATTGGTGCTTTGCAGATTCCACCGAGTGGTCAGCCTGTTTTGTTTATGAATGATCACCCTTTAACGGGCGGATATCCGGTCATTGCCTCTGTTGCTAAACACCATTGGGATTTGGTGGCACAGATTCCGGCAGGTTGCCGCATCAAATTTAAAAAAATTGCCGAATTTACAGATTTTGAGAATGAAAGATGAATACAGAAAAATTATTGATTGCTAACCGTGGTGAAATTGCCGTTCGTATTATTCATGCTTGCCGTGATATGGGAATTTCATCAGTCGCGTTATATGCAGATGACGATATTGGCAGCATGCATGTCGAACTTGCAGATGAAGCATGGGGTTTGGCGGGGACGACTGCTAGCGAGACTTACCTAAATATTCCAGCCATTATCGAAGTTGCAAAGAAATCGAAAGCAACCATGGTCCATCCGGGTTACGGCTTTTTATCTGAACGTGCTGAGTTTGCTCAAGCCGTGATTGATGCAGGCTTAAAATGGGTCGGGCCATCACCAAGCGCTATTGAAAAACTAGGCGATAAAATCGAAGCACGTAAAATTGCTGCTTCAGTCGGTGCGCCCTTGGTTCAAGGTACGCAAGACCCACTCAATAATGCAGATGAAGCTTTAGAGTTTGCCAAACAATATGGTTTACCAATTGCGATTAAAGCTGCATTTGGTGGCGGTGGCCGCGGCTTAAAAGTCGCGTGGAAACTCGAAGAAGTCAAAGAGCTTTATGAGTCGGCAGTACGTGAAGCAAAAGCTGCCTTTGGCCGTGGTGAATGTTTTGTCGAGCAATATTTAGATAAACCGCGTCATGTAGAAGCGCAGGTGATAGCAGACCAACATAACAATATTGTGGTACTTGGTACACGTGATTGCTCGTTGCAACGCCGTAACCAAAAGTTAGTCGAAGAAGCGCCCGCGCCATTTATTAGCGATGAGATTTACCAACAAATTTTAACCTCGGCAAAAAATATTTGTCAGGCTGCAAACTATGTGGGTGCAGGTACAGTTGAATATTTACTCAGTCGTGACGGCAAGCTTTCATTCTTAGAAGTAAACACACGCTTGCAAGTTGAGCATCCTGTTACCGAAGAAACGTCGAAAGTCGATTTGGTGGTGGAACAAATTCGTGTTGCACAAGGTGAAGCGCTTTCTATTAAAGAAACACCAAAAGCACAAGGCCATGCCATTGAGTTTCGTATTAATGCTGAAGACCCAGCACGTGGTTTTATTCCGGCCTTTGGTGTATTGAGTTTATTTGAAGCGCCGTTTGGTAACGGTGTACGAGTAGACACAGGTGTTCGCACTGGGTCATTAGTGTCTAGCCATTTTGACTCACTCATGGCAAAGCTAATTGTGACTGGTCCAACCCGCGAAGTTGTAATTGCTCGCGCTAAACGTGCTTTAAAACAATTTAAAATTGAAGGCGTAGCTTCGGTTTTAGATTTTCACCGCGCGGTACTTAATGAACCTGACTTTACAGATGAATTTAATGTACACACGCGCTGGATTGAAAATGACTTTAAACAAGAATTAAAGCCAACCAAACGTGGCATTCCAAACCATCAACAGCCAATGCTGCTTAGCTACATTGAAATTGATGGCAAGTTACACCGTTTAGGTTTACCTGCGGGTATGTTTGCACAAGGCCCAGCAACTGCAGTTCAAGCGCAGACTGCCGAGCCAGAAGTAAGTGCCGAGCATTTACTTGCTCCAATTAATGGTGTGATTAGCGCTTGGAAAGTCGAAAATGGTGAGCAAGTCACAGAAGGCCAAGTGGTTGCCATTATGGAAGCCATGAAAATGGAAGTACAGGTACTGGCACACCGCAGTGGCGTTATTCAGATTGGCGCAGAGAAGGGCGCGACCTGTCATGCAGAAACTGTGATTGCGAGTATTAATTAAGTTTTGAATAAATGATTTGGCTCACTTAAGCATCAGTTTAATTGGGTCAAATCGAATGCTTATTTATTCACTTAGTTCGTTATTTTTCGCAGTACTCGTTAACCATTTTCAGCTTGAAAATTAGCACTAATTATGAGATATTCCTCACAGTTTAGTGATATGAAAATTAATCACTGTATTGACTGTATTGAAAGCTCGCTTATGCGGGCTTTAATTTTTAGCCCAGTTTAAGCATTTCTCACTTAATGAGCTGGCAGCATAAAAACAATTTGAGAATTTGGCACTCACTCAAAGGCGAATTGAAGAAAGCGAATGAAAATTCTACCTTCATCTGAATATGATCAAATTCTAAAATACAGTGTCTATTGGCTCGTCATCTCGATCGTGATTGGAGTCGTCGCGGGGTTGGCCTCGACTTTAATTTTTGTGGCTTTTGATATTTCAAACAAAGTCCGAAGTCTGCATCACTGGCTCATCTACTTTTTGCCTTTTGTGGGTTTTGGCATTGGTTATCTCATTAAAAAATATGGATCACCGATTGAACGGGGAACTCATTTACTGATTGATGAAATTCACCAGCCTAAGTCGTTTATTCCAAAACGAATGAGCCCCATCATTTTTATTACTTCAATTTTAACGCAGTTATTCGGTGGTTCGGCAGGGCGTGAGGCCCCAGCGGTTCAGCTTTCAGGTGCCTTAATTGACCACTTAAGCCATATATTAAAAGTCTCGGAAGATAACCGAAAAATCTGTTTAATCGCCAGTATTGGGGCGGGCTTTGCAGGGGTGTTTGGTTTGCCTCTAGCGGGTGCAATCTATGGGTTAGAAATTACTGCTTTAGGTAATTTAAGATACTCTGCTATTTTTCCATGCTTTGTGTCGGCGCTGATTGCATCGGCCATCCCTGAGCTATTTGATATTGTTCATCCGCATATTTTTTATGTGATTAGTGAGTTTCCAGCCATTCATTTTGGCACGCTCATGAACTTAATTGTGGCAGGGCTGATCTTCGGTCTAGTCGCACGTTTCTTTATTGCTGCCATTCATTTTGCGAGTGACGTCTTTTATAAATATGTGCGTTATTTACCATTAAGAACGATGGCGGGTGGTATTGTCATTATGCTACTTACGCTGTTCACTGCGCATCAGCAATACAACGGTTTGGGTACAGATAAAATCATTTCATCTTTTTATGTACCGATTGAGTTTTACGACTTTTTTAACAAGACTATTTTTACAGCCATCACTTTAGGGTCGGGTTTTAAAGGTGGTGAAATTACACCGTTGTTCTATGTGGGTGCGACATTAGGTAATGCTTTAGGCGCAGTTTTAAACCTACCCATTTCATTACTTGCAGGCTTAGGCTTGGTGAGTCTGTTTTCTGGAGCAAGTAAGGCACCGTTGACCTCTATTATTTTAGCTGTTGAGCTATTTGGAATGAATGTTGCGACTTATGCCATCATTACGTGTTTATTGGCAGCGTTATTTTCTGGAAATTGTGGATTGTATCGCCGTAAAAAGTTGATGGATTGATTAAGCATTTCTAAGGAGTTGAGTGGTTTTAGAGTGCTTAACTCCTATTAAATATTCTTTTTTTTTAATAATAAAAATTGGCCTAGTAAATGAAAATAATTCTAAAAATATGAAAAGAATTGAATTTATAGCTTTATAAAAGAAGATAGAAATTAATTTTAATGAACAACTATTGTTTCCTAAATATTTAAACTATAGGTATACATTAATAAAAATTAAAAATATTTAAAAAATTTCCAAAATGTTTCAATTATGAATTTTTTATGACATTTATTGTTGATTGTGAATGATTCATGTAGTTTTTGTTTGATTTTTTATCCATTTGGTAAATTAAAAATAACATTTTATGCAAAACAAAATTTTTTTTACTCACGCTTTTTTTCTTTTGTATGGGGTAGCTACACATGCTTATGCTATCGATGATATTTCTTTACCAGATCGTATACGTCAGGAACAACGTTTAAAAGAGCTTAATCAACAATTAGAAGAGCAAATCACTCAGCTTGCACCTAAACCTGTCACTACCCAATTGCAGGATTTTAAAACTATAGTCGTTTCGGAAGAGCCATGCGTTAAGGTCAAGAATATTGATTTTGATAGAAAGACGTTACAGGACCCTGAACACTATAAATTTCACTTTATGCTTCGGGCAATCTGGAATCATCCGCAGAAGATTATTGGCAAGTGTATCGGTACGCAAAGCTTACGTAACCTCGTTAATTTCGCCCAAAATGAATTGATTAAAAAGGGTTTTATTACCAGTCAGGTTACTGTTGATCCTCAAGATATTCAGCAAGGTTCTTTGCGACTTGGTGTGCAGATTGGGCGTTTACGTAAGATCATCGTTGAAGGTGAGCAACTCTCTTTATTACAACTTAAAGCATCTTTACCATTTAAAGAAGGCGATGTCCTTAATCTACAACAACTTGATCAGGGTCTCGAAAACTTAAAACGAGCTTATACGGTAGATATACAAATTGTGCCGTCAAATGAGTCTGTTCAGGAAGCTAAAGGGTATAGTGATCTGATTATTAAGTTACAGCCACAATCAAAAATCAATTTAAATTTTGGTCTGGATAATTCAGGGAGTAAAGATACAGGTCGTTATATAGGTAGTCTGGGACTCAATATTAATAATCCATTCTATTTAAGTGATTCTCTTTCTTTTAATTTTAGTCATTCATTAGATAACTTACATCGAGACTTAAATAAAAACTACTTTGTAAGTTATCAGCTTCCGTTAGGAAATTATGATTTCAGTACTAGCTATAGCCGTTATCAATACGAACAAAATGTATTGGGTGCAAATGGTGGACTGCGTTATCACGGCTTAAGTCAGCAGGGTAATTTGAATGTATCTCGTGTACTTAGCCGAAGTGGGCAACATAAAACCAGCCTCTATGGCAAGCTCTACCATAAGCAAAATTCAAACTTTATTGATGATATTGAAATCGAAGTACAACGTAGAAAAACTTCAGGCTGGAATGCGGGGATACAACATCGCCAATATCTGGGTGATGCTGTATTAGATGCTGGTTTGGATTATCGGCATGGCACAGGCGCATTTGATGCGTTGTTAGCACCAGAAGAACAAATTAAGGACATTGATAAAAATCCATTACCGTCAGAAGGGTATTCCCGTGCACCGATATGGAGTGCCGATTTACGTTTTCAAATGCCATTTTTGCTTTTAGATACGCCTGCTCAATACCGTTTGAACTGGCGTGGACAATATGCTCCACGAGTTTTAGTACCTAATGATCGTTTTTATATCGGTGGTCGTTATAGCGTTCGAGGTTTTGATGGTGAACTGATGCTATCAGGCGATAACGGACAGTATTTACAACAGGAAATCAGCGTAAATACAAAAATTCCTAATACTCAATTTTACATGGCTGTAGATCAGGGTTGGGTGAACGGTGAGAACAGTATTGCTGGGCAGCGCCATCTGATGGGGAGTGTCGTAGGACTGCGTAGTTATCTGAACCATTTTTATCTTGATGCCTTTACAGGGCGAGGCCTAATCGCACCAAAGAGTATAAAAAAAGACTGGATTTTGGGATTTAGTCTAAATGCTTTTTATTAAGTTTTATTAATAACTTGAGATTCATTTTAATTAGAGAAAACTGACTTATGAATAAAAATCTTTATCGAATCATTTTTAACAAAGCTCGTAACATGTTTATGGCAGTTGCCGAGAATGTCAGAAGCCAGAGCAAGGCGGCAGGGCAATCTAGTTCCTCAGAAAGAGTGAGTTCCGGGCAATCACTGGTGCAAGAAAAATCATTTCATCAACTGTGGCATGTCAAGGCATTAGTAGCAAGTATTAGCTTATTAGTACCATTTGCTCCTGTCTATGCTGCTATTGTCGCAGATAGTGCAGCAAATGCTGCGAATAGAGCAGTCATTGGTGCTGGTAAGAACTCAGCAGGCACAACAGTTCCAGTGGTTAACATTCAGACTCCCAAAAATGGTATTTCCCACAATATCTATAAACAGTTTGATGTATTGGCTGAAGGTGCTGTTTTAAATAATAGCCGAACAGGAGCCACCACTAAAACTGTAGGGACAGTGGGAGCAAACCCATTTTTAGCGACTGGTGAAGCGCGAGTTATTTTAAATGAGATAAATTCAACAGCTGCTTCAAGATTTGAAGGAAACTTAGAAGTCGCAGGGCAAATGGCAGATGTCATTATTGCCAACCCTTCTGGTATTAACATTAAAGGTGGTGGTTTTATTAATGCCAATAAGGCAATTTTTACTACGGGTAAGCCTCAGTTAAATGCCGATGGCAGTATCAAGCAGTTTACAGTTGACCAAGGAAAAATTACGGTCTCAGCGAATCCTAATTCTAAATTTGGCTTGGGGGGAAATAATAATGATGCAAATTATGTAGACCTCTATACCCGTGCATTAGAGCTTAGTGCTGAGCTACGTGCCAAAAATGATATTCAGGTCATTGCTGGAGCAAATAATGTTAGTGCAGATTTACAGGATGTTACTGCTAAAACAGGCACAGGAACCGCACCGACATTGGCAGTAGATGTTAAAGCGCTGGGTGGAATGTATGCCAATAATATTTATTTGATGGGTACAGAAAAGGGCCTAGGCGTTACTAATGCGGGGACACTTCAGGCAGTCAACAATCTGGTAATTACCAGTGCCGGGAAAATTGAGCATAGCGGTACTATCAGTTCGACCAGTAAAACCCAAGGTTTAGTGAGTCTACAAACAATAGGCACTGGTGCTATTGCAGATATCAACTCATCAGGCAGTATTAATAGTAATAGCATGTTAAATATTGATTCAGGTAATAACCTGAATGTAAATGCTAAAGAAATTATTATTAATAATGGTAGCTTGGCTGCTTCTCCTTTAATTATTAGTAGCAAAGGGAATTTAAATTTAGCGGCAAATAGTCGAATTTTTAATGATGCACAGAGTGGAGATGTATATGTTGATGCAGCGAACATCAATCTGGCAACTAATGCAGGCATCACCAGTAATCGGGGTTCTGCTTATATCCAGTCGCAAAAAGATGTAGTTGCAGCTCAAGGTGCAAAATTAATAGCAGCACAAAATTTGAATGTATCCGGAAAAGGTAAGCTCTCACTGAACGAAAATCAGATACAGGCATCCTTGGGTTCAATCAACCTACAAGCAGATTCTTCAAATACAGAGGGTTTAATTGATATCCGAGGTGGGACGATTTATGGGAGTAAAGATTTAAACTTATACAGTTCAGGAGATGTAAATTTACAAAATCTTGGATTTGCACTTGAAAATTCTGCAACACGAGTCAAGAACATTAATGCTCACAGTGGACGAAACTTGGTTTGGAACAATGCAACAAAAGTTCTACCCCAGATTACAGGGAAAGTTGCATTGGATGCCGAGAATAATTTAAGTATTTCAGCTCAAGGGGTCTCTAGTAAAGATAGTATTCAGTTACAAGCAGGTCAATTAACATTAAATACGAATTTCACCTCCCAAAAAGATATTAATCTGATCACAGAAACAGCTGATTTATTTCTAAATAATGTATTAAATGCTCAAAATGATATCAAAATTTCAGCTTTAACTGGTGGGATTACTGCCAATAGCCTCAAAGCCAATTCTAATGCTGGCAAAATTTCGATTCTTGCCAATAAAAATCTAGTTTTAAATTCACTGCAAGAAATAGAATCAGCTCCTTGGGCAGATCAAGATGGCGCAACAACTGATATGACCTTCATTAATGGTAATAAAGGGGTTACATTAGGGTCAATTGGGGATGGGAATGTACAATTAAAATCTACTCGTATTACTGCTGAACAGGGTGATATTCAACTAGTTGCTGGTAATGGTGTTTCTTTACAGGCGAATACCGATGTTACGATTAGTGGTGATAGTGGATATGACAATGTAAGAAAGAATGTTTTACAAGGACAATCCTTACAGATTCAGAATAAGAAAGCAGATATCGTTATTGATAGCACCAATTTAACAACTTCTGTTGGTGGTTTATCTATTAATGGCGAGGGTAAAACGACATTATCAAATAGCGAATTAAACTCTAAAGGGAATATTGAGCTTTCCGCCAAAGATCATTTGACTTTACAAAATATAGAAGCGAATGCTGATAAACACATGGCGCTTAATAGTCAAAAAAATATCTATTTGAATAGTGAACAGGGCCCTACAGTAACATCTACAATTTGGGAATCTTATAGTTTAGTTAATTTAAAAGCAGCTGGTTTATTATCATTAAAAAGTAAAGGCTCACAAGCTCTTAACTCTACTAGCATTAAAGGAGGAGCAATCAATATTGAAACTGATGGGTCATTTAATATAAATAAGGATGTTCAACTAAACTCAGCAAGGAATATATTTTCTAATCAAGAGTCTGATAAATTTTTAGCAAGTGATCCTCAATTACAGAAGATACAGGGAAATCTTTCAATTCAAACAAATAATACTCTTGTATTGGATCCAGAAAAAATTAAAATTCAAGGTGATAATAATATTGAGTTAATTTCAAAAAATGGAGATTTAACCTTACTTGGATATGGGGGGAGTAAAGGTAATGGTTCTGAGAGGAATTTTACTATTAGTGGTACAGGAGATATTCACGTAGAAGGAAAAAAAGTAGATATTCAAGGGGCTTTTATTTCTGGTCGAAATATAAATATTTTTTCTAGTTCAGGTGATATTAATATTGATGGAATTAAGAATAATTTTAATAATTATGCTAGTAAAAAATATAGCTCTGAATTGTTTGAAAAAATTTTTAATTTGACAATGATCTTATCTAATACTGAAAGTTTAAAAAAATATAGTGCTTCAAGAATTAGTCAAATGCAAGAAGAATTAGCAGATCTAAAAGATGCCTCCACATTTTTAGAAAATGGGACAAATGGATTCGAACATGCAGAAACTGTACTTAGAACAAGTCTAGGTGATGGAATTATTAACCTTATTTCAAAAAAGGGAATAAAAATTACTGGAGCAACAATCCAGGCAGGATATGATGGAAAAGTAAATATTGAAGCTCAAGGGGGAAGCGATAAAATTTATAATTCTACGGTTTTAAACAAGAATAACCAGCCTATAAATATGAATGCTAGTATTATTATAGCTGGACATAATGACTTTTATGACAAGGGTAATGATACAGATTCTAATTATAAAGCAATTTCTTTTGTAAGCCCTACTACTATTGAAGGAGCTGATATAAATATAAAAACAGTAGGAAATAGTGCAGGTGATAATCTTGTACTTCAAGGAGTGGGTATTTCAGCTAAAAATCAAGTAAAGATAGAAGCGAAAAAGAATATTCTGTTTGATGTAGCACTCGAGCAAATTTTTGATCGGTCAACAAAGGTACAGAAGAAAAAATCTTGGGGTGGATTAAAGAAAAAGACAATAACAACTGTAATGGAAAACGAGTTAATAAGACCTGCTTCAGTTGATATTGATGCAAAAAATATTTATATAGAAAGTAAAGAAGTAAATCCACAAAATAGTATAGATATTTATGGAGGTAAGCTCACAGCGAATGGAGGGATGATTTCAGTTCGTTCAGGTGGTAATTTGAATTTTTATACAGCTCCTGAATCTTCAAAAACAACAATTGATGTGAATAGTAAATCATCAATAATGGGGATTAAATATAATAGTTCAAAGACAAATTCGACTCATAATGTAGTAACACAAATACCGACGAAATTAGTTGCTGATTATATCGGTACAAAATCAGGCTTTGATACACGATTAGTAGGGACTGATTTTGAATATTTAAAAGGCGCAACAATTGAATCAGGTGGTAAAATCTTTATTGAGCCTGCTATTACTAATATTTCGACAAAACTAAAGAAAGAAAATAATTCTGTTGTTTGGCAATCTATGCAAGATAAAGGCTCCATTACAGAAACAGCCAAACTCCCAAATTTTAATGGACCTGTTGCGCCTACATTTAAGGCTGCTGGTGGGCTGAGCGTACAAATACCGATAAGTGAAAAAGATGCCAATAAAATAGTACTTCGGGATGAAATTTTAAAATTAGCAAACCAACCTGGAAATACTTACCTTAAAGATTTAGTCAATCGTAATGATGTGGATTGGCAGAAGATCCTCCTTACTCAAAAGGATTGGGATTATAAATCACAAGGTCTAACTGGAGCAGGAGCGGCTTTAATTGTCATCATCGTCACTATTGCGACAATGGGTACTGGTACAGCAGCGGCGGCTGGAGCAGCAGGAGGAACAGCTGCTAGTGGTACTACGGTCGGTCTTGGGGCAAGTATGCTTGGTACGGCTGGGGTGACTACCACAGCGGCAGGCGCAATTGTTCCATCAACATTAGGGGCAATGGCAAATGCAGCAGTCACGAGTCTAGCTGCTCAGGCAAGTATTGGTCTGATTAATAACGGTGGGGATATTGGCAAGACCCTAAAAGAGATGGGAAGTAAAGATTCCATTAAAAATCTGGCTGCATCTGTGGTAACAGCAGGTTTATTAAGTCAAGTTGGTACTGCTCTAAATTTAAAACCAGACAGTACTCTCCTATCAGACCGATTAGTAAATAATTTTACCACTTCTGTAGGATCCACCTTAGTACAAACTGCCATTAATGGTGGGAATCTTGGCGATAATTTACAAGTTGCATTACTAGCCGGTTTAGCAGGGGCCTTACAAGGAGAGTTGGCTAGTCAGATTGGAACGAGTTTAGATAAAGTCGATCCGAATATATTTGAATATACAATTCATAAAATTGCTCACGCCGCTGTTGGATGTGCTGCTGCTGCTGCAACGAAGTCTAGTTGTGAGGCAGGTGCGATTGGTGCCGGTGTAGGTGAAATAGTTGCAGGGTTAATGCCAGAACCAGCTAATGGTATTGAATATACTGATGCAGAAAAACTAAAAATCCGGAATATAGGTAAATTAGTTTCTGGAACGGTTGCAGCATATACTGGTTATGATGTAAACACTGCTGCGAACAGTGCTGATACTGCGATTCAGAATAACTCCTTAGTTAGATTAGCAACTACCACAGGTAAGCTATTAGTAAAAGCAGCTGAAATTTATGGTGATATTAAGAAAGCAAATAAGGGTATAGTCGATTCAAAGGTTTTTGTACAAAAACTTAAAGATCAAGGCGTAAGTGAGCTTGTTGGAATAGCTGATGATTTGGTAACTGTTTTTGGTCCTGCCAGTACTCCTTTTGATAGAGCTTTAGCAGCTTTTGACCTTATTATTGGAACAGATTTAAAACCGGGGAAGGCTGAATCATTAAAGCTTGCTCAAGCTGAATTGGATAAATTAAAAGTAGATCAAGCTTATACTTTAAAAGTTTTACAAGTAAAAAAAGACGTAGTTACCAGAAACCGATTAAACGGTAAAGAATTTGAAATGAGTGCTGCAAGTAAATTGGGGGTAAAGCGAAATACCGATCGACAAATGATTACCATAAAAACTGAGAGAGATGGACAGATTAATATTATTCCAGATGCATTCGGTAATGGTGGGACATTAGTTGAGTTCAAGAATGTCCAATATCTTACAGATACCCAGCAACTCAGGGGGTATGGGGCAACAGGAAAACCAGTTACTTTAGTAGTAAATATGAATACAAAGATATCTGAAACAGTGAAGAATAGTATTTTATCTAATAAGGGGACAATTCAAAGATTTGATCCTATCAAAAATACTCTCCACTCATATTAGGAAATTATCAAATGAAGTTTAAGCGTCCTATTTATAGCAAAATTTTTACTCCAAATATGTTGAGAGATCCCCAAGAATTTTTTAAACGGATACACCACTACTGTAATTCCTTTCCAGAAATGCTTCCAGAAAAGTATGGTTTTTGGGAACCATTAAAAATCCCATTTTCACCTGACATAATAGAAAAACTGATTCCTAATGACAGAGGGGGAGCTGCTGATCGATTATTGTGCCAACGTTTAAAAAAGCCCCGTTATCAAGGAAGTTTTTGGCCTTCACTGCATGGAGAGACGCATAGTGAGGAATATCTTACCTCAGAGTTTACTCAAATTGATCAGCATAAATTGATAAATTATCTGAAAACTACTACCTTACAATTTAATGCGGACTTAGCAATTATTGATGCAAATCGGCATTCGGAACCACAGTTAGGAATTAAAGAAGGATGGCGTGGGGTAACACCTTTTTCCTATGAACTAAAACATTGGTTACCAGATATGTATTGGGGAACGGTATTTGGTAAACCTTATGTCGATTTATTTGGCTTAGAGTGTTTATTGTCTACCCCCGCGTATAAAGTAGAAAAGTTATCAGATGATGCTGTTTACATTCAATTAACTGAGCAAGTACAAGATATATTTGAAAAAACAGAACATGTGGATGAACAGCGTGAAATAGTTAAACATCATTTGGGTACTGATGCCTTTTGGTCACCAGAAAAGGCTTATGTAATAAACACGGATTATAGAGTTTTAAAAGGCTTATCTGAACATAATGTAATTAATATTCCTTTGCAGACTAATTATACTGATGTCTTCCGTGTGCCTCATTTTAATTTAATATCAGATGCTTATATGCAAGCAGAAGTGCCGCCGGAAAATATTTATACATATTTGAAGGGAATAAAGGAATTTGGTACCGATCAATGGATTGTTCAATTGTCTCAAGCATGGTTATTACGCATGTTTGATCCTATAGCGCTTGGTTATGGTGTTGAGGATGTTTATAATCATGGTGAGGTAAGTGAAATAGAGTTTTTTTATAAACCCGATGGATATGACTCTCCTATAGAAAAGGAACTATTTATTGGAGCGTGGGATCGACCAGAGCAAGAAACAATGAGCCGTCAGAAGTATGCTGAATCCATACTTCAAGTATTAGCTAGTAATTACCCATTAGCGCAATCAGAATGGTCAAATGTAGAAAGTAAAGTTGATCATTTTGAGGGGCATTCAGAAGTTTATTTAGACCAAATCGATCCACAAGAGTTTAATTTGTTTCGTATAGCAATTAAAGTAATTGTATTTGAGCGGTTTTTTGTTAAAGTCACTTTCATGGATTATTGGTGTAATGACTTGAGTGAATCTCAAGAAATTTCTAACCCAATTTTTAACTTGTTTAAAGCTAAGTAATATTTATATAAAAAGACTTTTATTGATAAAAATAAGGGGATGAAGCTCCTTATTTTTATTCTGTACAAGAAATATATAGCAGCGAATATAGCTGTTGAATGTTCTGTCATCCACTATGGATGACAGAACATCTGCTTTAATTGAATTATCAATACGTGTGGATTTAAAGGCAGCTAAAAATGTTGATGCCTTAAAAAGCGATCAAAAAATTCTTGTGAAGAATTTAGGGACACCCTTAACAAGAATTTAATTCTTTTTGGAGAAAAATGTGAATGAAGCATTAAGAAAAATAGAGATTCTTTGGAGTAAAGAACTAAAGCACGCTGTTCATAGAGGAGAAAAAACTTTTTTTCAGTTTCGTTGTATTTTGAATAATGGTATTTCACCAGATAGATTTGATGATATCGATTTGCAATTACCCACAGAGTTTAAGGAGTTCCTCTTAGTTAGTAATGGGGCTGATTTATTCAAGGATGAGGAATATGGGCAATGGGGAGCGAGAATATTTAGTATTGATGAGTTACAGTCATCTAATAAATATTATAGAGAGTTAAGGCCTAAAGACTTCACTAAGGGGGATTTGATAATTGGTGAGTTTTATGGTGATTCAGATTTGTTATTGTTAAGGTGTGATCCTGAAAGTAAGGATTATGGCGTTGTACTTATCGCTTTACCTTTTGATAATCGCTCAGATTGGTATTGTTCAGTCAACTTTGAATATTTTATAACTGACTATGTCAATTTTGAGGGCGATAAATTCTGGGAGATGCGAACAAAAAAATAATTTTATTGAAGCTCTAACAAGGGCTAGTTTTTTTAGCATATCCCATTTTATTTATTATTCTAATTATGTTGCAAAGATTAATGCTTAAAATTAAATATATAAGTCATCTCTAGAGCTAATCTATAGTTTGCTATGTAGTTACTAAATTAATAAAGCAAGAAAGGTATATCCTTATTTTTCTATGAATATATAAGCCCATTTCCGATGGCTAATTTCTTTCTTTTTAACGATCTATTTTAAAACAAATGTCATTTCCCACGCTTGACGACAACAAAAGCGGATACTATCCTTTGCGGGCTGGCCTACATTGCCAGTTGGTTTTAGCAGACCATCAGCCAAAGTACACGAAAAAGTCTAACTTTTTTGTGGAAATCCCTGCGTGCCCCCTTTGCGGTGGAATGATCTGACCCCATAAAGTTGGACAGTTAGTTAAGCAGTTTTTAAAAACTGGTTTCTATATTGTACAGGGGATAAACCTTGTAGCTTCACCTTGATTCTCTCATGATTATAATAATGAATGTACTCTCGTATAGTTTTCTCTAACTCATCAGTTGATTGAAATTTTTCACCATGAAAGCACTCCGATTTTAATATTCCAAAGAAGCTTTCTATTACAGCATTATCTAAGCAATTTCCTTTACGAGACATACTTTGAATTAAACCATGTTGCTTTAATTGCTGTTGATAATGAGCCATTTGATATTGCCATCCTTGATCTGAATGGAGAATTGGTTTCTCATGTCGCTTAAGTTTAGCTAAAGCATGAATGAGCATATCTTTCACTAACTCATAATTGAGTTTACGTTGGATCCGGAAGGTAATAATTTCCCCATTAAATAAATCTATAATTGGTGATAGATAAAGTTTTTCACCGTTAACATTAAATTCCGTCACATCAGTTGCCCATTTCTGGTTGGGACGGTTCGCTTTAAATTGCCGTTGCATAATGTTATCGGCCACCATCCCGACACAACCACTTTTATATGAGCGATATTTTAGTGCTCTGATACGTGATTTAAGTCCCATAGTTTTCATAAGACGATATACACATTTATGGTTGATTATTATTCCTGTACTTTTCAGAGCAAGAGTAATTCT
Source organism: Acinetobacter sp. 1294243 (assembly GCF_000588015.1). Classification (NCBI taxonomy): domain Bacteria; kingdom Pseudomonadati; phylum Pseudomonadota; class Gammaproteobacteria; order Moraxellales; family Moraxellaceae; genus Acinetobacter; species Acinetobacter sp. 1294243. Next base: position 756 of record NZ_JFXG01000027.1, on the reverse strand, counting down.
ACGATAGCCATAGCATCCCTTATGCTTGTGATATATGGACTTGATCTGCTGTTTTAACTCAGTATATTTATCCTTAGAGCGTACAGCTTTCATGTGATAGAAATAAGTACTACGAGCGATCTTGGCAATACTGAGTAAGAGCTTTAATGGATAAATTTGCCTTAATTCTGAAATAACTTGAACACTGTCTGCAGTAGAAATTGAATTTAGGTACGTTGCTTCAGTTTTAAGGCTTTTAGCTTTTTTAAAAAGGCAACCTCTGCTCGTAAAGCGGTCACTTCATCAATGAGCTCCTGCTGAGATTTATCTTTGTCATCTTTTACAGACTTGGTTATTTTAGTTTTATCTTGTTTAAGCATATTGGTATAAATCCTCGTGGTATTAAACCCAGCAATCCCTTCTTTATGATACTGAGCTAGCCACCTTCTTAAAATTGACGTCCCGCTCAGATTTAACCGTCTTCTAACTTCTCTTACCGGTATCTTATCAAGAAGCATTTGTACAGCCTTGATTTTAAATTCGGAAGAGTAGTAGGTTTTTTTAGTTTTAACATTCAGGCCATCTTCACCTTGTGCCTTATAGTTTTCAATCCATAAGCGGATGGTTTGGAGATCTACATTAAATTCTTGTGAAAGGATTTTATATCCTTTACTTCCCTCTAAATAAGCTTGAATGACTTTTAATTTTAACTCTTTTGAATGCTTCGGAATTGGCATAGAGCACACCTCATAAGTTTTAAAAGTCTAACTTATGGGG